>JALZAD010000159.1 GCA_030948555.1 Verrucomicrobiota bacterium
GGACTCGAGCTCGTCGCCGGGCGGATGTTTGCGCCAAGCAATGAACTCGTGCGGCGTTACAGCGACACGATCGTAACCGCGAGTGAGCCGCGTCATCGTGCGACGCAGGAGTTGATCAAAACCTACGTGCAGAAGCACTTCACCGGCATGAGCAACGGCGACCGTCCGCGATGTTTGATGCTTGTCTTCCGCGGACCGGACGCGATCGAGCGGCTGCACAAAGTCATCGGTCACATCGTGCATGAGCGAACGAGCGGCGAGACGGTGCGCGACACCTACGGCGATTACATTACGGATGAGTCGGGCAAGGTGACCTACTTCGAGCCGGGGGTGATCGCTGCGTTCGGACAGGAGTCGGTCGAGCAAGGATTGAAGCTTTGGGCGGAATTCTCAGACGCGGATGGTGGCATTCTCGATCGCGTCGTGCGTTATGCCGATGGCGCGAACGTCGAGAAGACGCTGGTGTTGATCAAGCCGGACAACTTCAAGTTCCCGAACCTGCGGCCCGGCGGCGTGATCGAAGTGTTCTCGCGCACGGGTCTGAACATCGTCGGATTTAAGGTGCACCACATGAGCGTGGCGCAGGCCAAGGAGTTCTACGGGCCGGTGCTGCCGGTGCTCGAAGACAAACTGGGCCCGGAGAAAGGCCGGAACGCGTGGGAAGACATTGTCGCATTCATGTCCGGCGGACGGCCAAGCGGAACGGCCGAAGATCAACTCAACGCGCCGGGCACGGAGAAGATTGTCGCGCTTGTTTATCAGGGCGCGGACGCGGTGGCGAAGATCCGCGAGGTCCTCGGGCCGACCGATCCGAGCAAGGCGCCTCCCGGTTCGATCCGGAAGGAATTCGGCCAAAACATCATGGTCAACGCGGCGCACGCTTCCGATTCCGCAGAGAACGCAGAGCGCGAAATGGGCATCGTCCAAGTCGACGAGAACAACTTCAAACCTCTGATTGAAAGCTTCTACCAGCGCCAATAGCTTGCGCTCCCCTGCTCCCGAAATCTCAACTACGCAATGCTGACCATGGAAATCTCTGAGCGCGCTTCACGTTTAACGCCGTCCCTCACTCTTTCAATCGACGCCAAGGCGAAAGCCATGAAAGCGGAGGGGCTCGACGTCTGCGGATTTGGCGCGGGCGAGCCCGACTTCGACACGCCGGAGCACATCAAAGAAGCAGCGATTGCCGCTTTGCAGAGCGGCATGACCAAGTACACGCCGAGCGCGGGGTTGCCCGAGCTGCGTCAGGCGATTGCCGAGAAGCTGCAGATCGACAACGGGCTCACCTACAAGCCGAGCCAGGTCGTGGTCAGCAATGGCGCGAAGCATTCGTGCTACAACGCGATCCTCGCCACCTGCCAGGAAGGCGATGAAGTCATCATCCCGGCTCCGTATTGGGTCAGCTATCCGGACATGGTGCGACTCGCCGGAGCCGAGCCGGTCATCGTGCAGACGAGCGAGCGCAACGGTTGGAAGATGCGCGCCGAGGATTTCGAGAACGCGATGACGCCGCGGACCAAGATGGTCATCATGAACAGCCCGAACAATCCTTCGGGCGCTGTTTACACGCGCGAAGAGATCGAAGGCATCGTCAACATCGCGGCCGACGAAGACATCTACATTTTGTCCGACGAGATCTACGAGAAGCTGGTTTACGACGACGTGAAACACACCAGCACAGCGTCGATTTCGAAGGAAGCCTACGACATCACGATCACGGTGAATGGCTTCAGCAAAGCCTACGCGATGACCGGTTGGCGCCTCGGTTATCTGGCTGCGCCGGAGAACGTCGCGAAAGCGGTCGACTCGATCCAGAGCCACAGCACTTCGCATCCGACTTCGTTTGCGCAACGCGGTGCACTCGCCGCCTTGAAAGGCGACCAGCAGCCGCTCTCCGACATGCGCGAGGAGTTCGACATGCGTCGCAACTACATGTACGACCGGCTCACCAAGATCCCGAACATCACCTGCGTGAAACCGCAGGGCGCGTTCTACATCCTGGTGAACATCAGCCAGCTCGGCTTGAACTCGCAGAACTTCGCTGATCGCCTTTTGAGCAAAGCCAACGTCGCCGTAATTCCAGGCGCGGCCTTTGGTGACGATCGCACCGTCCGCCTCAGCTACGCGACGAGCATCGACATCATCAAGAAGGGGCTCGACCGGTTCCAGGATTTCTGCCGCACGCTGTAGGCGCCGCGAGCGCGGGCGATGGAGCAGCTCGATAAAGCCGCGGTCATCGCGCGGATCAAACACGATCGCGCGATCGCGATCATCCGCACGCCGAGCGCGGAGCAGGCGCTCGCGACGGCGCAGGCCGTGATCGCGGGTGGCTTCAAGATGGTTGAGATCACGTTCGGTGTTCCCGACGCGACCGGCGTCATCGCAGAACTCGTGAAGCAGAACGCGCCGGAGATTCTCTTCGGTGCAGGCACGGTGCTGACCCGTGCGCACGTGAATGAAGCGGTCGATGCCGGCGCGCAGTTTCTCGTGAGCCCGTGCGTTCTGCCGGAAGTCATCGAAGCCGCACGCGAACGCCAAGTCACCAATCTGCCGGGTGCGTTCACCCCGACGGAAATCTACCAGGCCTACTCGTTAGGCGGCGACATCATCAAACTCTTCCCCGCTGTGCAATCCGGGCCGCAATACCTGAAGGCGATTCGGGGACCGCTGCCTGACATTCCCATTGTGCCGACCGCCGGCGTGACGACCGCAAACGTCGCGGAGTGGTTCGGCGCGGGTGCAATTGCTGTCGGCGCAGCGGGCGCGGTGCTTGATGCCACCGCGATCGCGAAGGGCAACTGGAACGCCGTCCGCGAGCTTGCGCGTCAGTTCATGACCGCGGTTCTTCGCGCGCCGTAGCGTCCCTCGACTTGCCCCGCGATGAAGGAGAGAGTGCACGCCTCATGGCGGGTTCCCTTGCGCTGATTCTCCACGCGCATCTCCCGTTCGTCAGGCATCCCGAGCAGGAAGAATTCTTCGAGGAGAACTGGCTCTTCGAAGCGATGACGGAGACCTACATCCCGCTGCTTCGGATGATGCAGCGGCTGGTCGCGGACGCCGTCCCGTTCAAGATCACGATGAGCATCACGCCGCCTCTTTGCGGGATGCTGCAGGATTCTTTGCTGCGCGAGCGTTATGCCGCACATCTCGAGCGCTCGATCGGACTCGCGCAACGCGATTTGGAGCGCAATGCGAACGATCCCGAGCTGCTCAAACTCTCAGAGTTTTACTGCGATCTTCTCGTCGCAACGAGGGGGTTTTTCGCTGCGTGCGCGGGCGATTTGTTGTCGCGCTTCCGCGCCCTGCGCGACCGCGGCGTTCTCGAGATCATCGCCTCAGCGGCAACCCACGGATTGCTCCCGCTCTTGACGCAATCGCCGGAAGCGGTGCGCGCGCAGATCGCGATCGGCTGCGATAGTTACCGCGAAACTTTCGGCGCCGATCCCGCCGGATTCTGGCTGCCGGAATGCGCTTACGTCCCCGGCTTGGAGACGCTGCTTCAGGCGCAAAACGTCCGGTGGTTCGTTCTCGACGCGCACGGTCTGCTGCTCGCGAGACCGCGCCCGCGCGCGGCGATCTTCGCGCCATGTTTCACGCCTGCTGGGCCGGCGGTTTTCGCGCGCGATCCGGCATCAAGTCGCGAGGTTTGGAGCGCGGAGAGCGGATACCCTGGCGACCCGGCGTACCGGGATTTCTACCGTGACATCGGTTTCGATGATCCGGCGCATGCCTTCGCAAAATCGCGCGACCAAACCCCGCGCTTCACCGGGCTGAAGTATCACCGCGTGACGGGCGGCGACGCCGGCAAGCAGCCTTACGAACGCGAGCGCGCCGCGGCCGTTGCCGAAGTCCACGCGCAGCACTTCTTTGAGTCGCGTCAAAGGGAGGTGCGCGAGCTCGAGACGTTGCTCAGCGACCCAATTGTTGTGATGCCATTCGATGCCGAGCTGTTCGGGCATTGGTGGTACGAAGGCCCTTTGTTCCTCGAATCGCTTATCCGGAAAGTGGCCGATGCCGATGCCGGCGACGTGGCGCTCA
>JALZAD010000166.1 GCA_030948555.1 Verrucomicrobiota bacterium
GCCGAAAACCCCGCCACCTCGCGTGATGCCGAAAATCGCGCGGCCACCCAGGAAGATCCTCCCAGTCGATCCGTTTCCGACGCCTCGCGTCGAAATTCCGCGCGAGCCAATCCCTGCGTCGCCTCCAGTCAATCTGCCGACGTTGGTCATTTCGCCCCCGCTCACCATCCCTCCGCAGGTTCCGCAGACGCGAACCGCAATCACGTTCGAGGTGGCAGAGATCGCGTGGGGAGCAGAAGACGCCGACCAGCCGAGCTCAACCTCCTCTGCCGAAGGTCTCGTTAGGCAGGAAATCGCGCAGCCGGATCAAAGCTGGGCCACTCGTCTCGCCACGCCGGAGAGCTTGCGCGAAGCCATCGTGCTCCGCGAAATTTTCGGCCCACCGCGCAGCATGCAGGCGCTCGAGGCAACGGGCAACGCCTAGGGGGGCGCGCCCTCCCCTGCTCGAACTTTGCCGCGATGCAGTTGTGCGCCGCGTCTTCGTAGCGGACGAACTTCGCCGCCGCGGCGGCGCTGACGTTCGCATTGAAGAGCACGATTCTGCGCATCGCACGAACCAATTTGATAAGCGCCTTGGATTCGCATCAGGGGCGTCTCGGCCGTCTCCCGGAACTTCGCGCCGAGGGCGCGGCCGGCGATGTCTTTCAACCCGCGCGATCGTGATCTGGAAAACGCGTGCCGAGCGGCAACACGCTCTTCGGCGCGAACGATCCGCTGCGCGTGCTTAGCCAGACGAAGCTGCCATCGACTGGCGGCTGAAAGACCAGCGGCGAAACGGTTGCCGGTTTTCCGACCTCCTCCAGCGGGACCGTCTCGCTCGCGAAACGAACCTCGAACGTGCTCTTCGGCTCCAGCGCGCGCGGAGGAAGGAGCAGCTGCACCACCGGCTCCGCCGCGCCCTGGAGGAGCGCGCCTAACGAGAGGAAGAAAACAAGCGAGAACCTGGGCAACGCGCGCAGGTGGCGCAGATCAGAGACGAAAAGCGAGGCGCGCTTCAACTCCAATCTTGCGCATCGACCGCAGCCGGACGGCCAGCGTCAGACACCGCGACGCGCCGCGACTCACGCTCTACGCGCGCGTTAACGTCCGCCGGCACCCGGAGTTTTCGGGCCAACCAACACGGCGCCTTGCCCGCTTTGATCCTGGATTCTTCTCACAGTGTCGACACTCGCGGCGCGGCTCCGCTCGGTCGACGGCGCGACCAGGCCGGTCACCGCCGGCGCCACTTGCCCGGCAATGTTGAGGTTGGCACCTACCTCGATGCGCATCGCAACGCCACCGGACCGAAACTGCGTCGCAGAAACCGCCGCTGCGCTGACCTTTTTCTTGCCCGCCGAGACGACAACCGCCTGATCACCGCGAATCTCAGCAGCGTTGAACTGCACCACATAATTACCGGCCGGCAGCTTCGGGGTGGCGAATGCGCCGTCACCGCCAACCACTCCTTTGTAGGCCACTTTACCCGCCGCATCCGAGACCACGACGTTAATCGGTGCCGAGCCCGCGAAGACGACGCTGGCTGAGGCGCAGAGCAGTGAAAGCACGAAGGGAAGTCGCAGGTAGTTCATAGGTTCAGTAATACAACGGGAGGGATTGAGATGTCAGCATTTGAAATCACCGCGCGCGCCGCAGTTCCCGCAGCGCGAAAATTCGCGCAGTTTGCCCTTACAAAATTTCGCTTCAGACGACCAACCTGGGCCGCACAGGTGGCCACTCCGGCAAACCTGCGCGGCGGGAGCACCACTCGCGAGATCTTCGCCGTGCGTCGCGGGCTCGAGGGCTTATCCGCCCTACGAGAATCTCGCCGTGTGCGGGCTACTGGAGCCCGCCGGCGCGTGCTTCGTCCTGCATCCTGTAGATGAAGTCTTTGCTCAGCCGCGTGACCTTCGAAGCGTCAACATAACCGTCTTCGACCCACCGCCCCGGCAGATTGGATCCGGTTTGCGGGCCCGTCCAAACATAGCGCCAGCCGCCTTTGATTTTCAGTTTGTAGATTCGAACTCCCTCGGCCGTAGCGGCCGCGCCGTTCGCGACCTGACCGAGAAGCTTCACTCCCTCAGGCACACTAATCCTCATCGCAACGCCCGCGCCGGCCAGCTTTTCACCGGCGACCGCGTCTTCCGTCACAGATTTCGCACCAACGTAGAGCGCGAGCGCGTACTGGGCACTGCGCAACCCTCGTTCCTTTGAGGAACTGAACCGCACGACGTATTCCCCTGCGCGCAACGGGCCAGTCTCGAACACTCCATTCGGACCGGCTTTCGTCGTGTGAACCGTTTTGCCGGTGGAATCCAAAACGGCGATGTCGAGCGCCGGCGCAGGCGGCGGAGCGTTGTCCGTGTTTGCCATCGCACCGGACAGCGCGAGGAGTGAAAGCGTGATGCAACTGAGGGTTCTCATGTTCGTTCTTTCTAATGATTAAGTTCTGCGGGTGTCGGTGAAGATCTCTTGGTTAGCCACTGGTCATGGTTCCAGAAGTCGTCTGAAGACGGACGGGCGCTCGCTTGCCGGATAGCACAGAGGTTAGCGAGACATCGACTTCCCGCGGTGCGCCGGGATTCGCGCGCCAGCGTCGCAAAGTATCGGCTGCTTCGGAGTCAAACCGACCCTGGCCCGTGCTGCGCAGTATCTTTACCATCGTGACGTTCCCCTTTGTATCAATCGAGAGACGCGCGAGTCCAGCGTTGCCGAGGCTATTCGCATCCAGGCCCGGAGGTGGCGCCGGTTTGTAATAGAAGTTCGTCGCACCTGCCGGCTCGATTGAAGCAACGGGTCGGCCACGCGATGAATGCATGGCCGTGATATCCACGACATCTTCGCTCGGAGGTGCGGCGCTGCTGGGAAGAGGGTGCGGCCCGCTCGCTGCCGGCGGAGCGGTTGGCTTCGCTTTCTCTTTCGCTGGGCTAGTGACCTTAGCCGCCGGTAGGGCTTCGCGACGGGCGGCAACGACTTTCTCGAGCCCGCTCGCAGCGCCGAGCGCGACCGGCGGTGGCGTACCCTGCGCGTCGCTATATTTCCGATAACAACTGCCTAGGTTCCCCGGGCTTTCGGCATATGCGGCAAGCAGTTCTTCGGGGACCAATTCGACGCTTTCCCCGCGCGGAAACGCCTCCATGCTCCAGCGAAAGACTTTCTTGCCCGTTTTCGTCCAGAGTCCAAGCCGCGTTCCCACCAGGTGCCACTCGCCGCTCGCATCCCGCGCGTCGCCCAATGTTGCGGACGAGTTCATGGTGAAAGTGCCGTTTGCAAACAGCGTCAGCTTTATCTTATTGGGGCCGCTCCCGATCGAGTATTCGCCCGACACTGTCGCATTCGTCAGCGTCACTTCCGCTCCGGCGGTCAAACAGAAAAGCGTCACGCCGAAGGCGAGAAGCAAGCGCGGCGAAGCCATTGAGATGAATGCGAACGGCAATCTGTTGCTCGCGAAGAACGAAAGCTACAATAGTTCAGCCCGGCCCTACAACCTCAGTTTGCCCTTGCACCGCAGCAGCGATGCGGGACGATACGCACTCACGCCGGCGTGGCGGAATTGGCAGACGCGCTAGACTCAAAATCTGGTACTCGCAAGAGTGTGTGGGTTCGAGCCCCTCCGCCGGTAAATCTTCAACGTTGGCCGATCGCGCGCAGCGGATCGTCCAACGCGGCGCGGCGCGCCGGAAACCAGGAGGCGAGCAAGGCAGCGCCGGTCGGCAAGACCGCGACGCCGCTGACGATGAGGACATCGTTGCCTGCGTTTGGCGCGACGATCTTCTTCAGTAGCGGTGAAGCGCGCGCGGTAGCGCCGCCGCCGATCAACAAAAACCAGCTCACGATGCGGGCGCCTTCGCCTAACAAGAGCTAGATCGCGCCTCGGTCGGCGCCGAACGAGAGGCGAATCCCGATCTCGTGTCGTCGCTGCGCGACCGAGTAGGCTATCGTTCCGTAAACCAATCGCGTTAAGCACGAGCGCCACGATCGCGAAAGTGCTGAGCAGGATGGAATTCAAGCGCGGCTGTGCGACCACATCATCGATGTATTCGTCCATCAGTCGTGCGTCATAGATAGGCACGGTTTTGTCGAGGGTTTGCACGACGTATCGGACGGCGTCCATCAGTCGCTGCAGAGGAATGCGGCTACGTCGCCGAACTCGCGCGCCGCTTCCGTTCGCGCTTCCGCCGGAGTGAGACGGCGCGGCGATTTTCTCCTGCACGCGCCTGCGCAGGTGGCAGCGGAGTTCCTCGTCGATCTCTCGCTCGAACTGCGCCTTCCGAACGACGCCGCGAATTCGCGCAGCGAGGACCCGCAGCGGGGTCCTCCTACACGCTGCGCATGACGCGCGTGATCGCACCGGACAAGCGCAACCAATTCTCTTCCTCGAGCTCGAGCTGCTTTCGCCCGTTCCTCGTCAGGCTGTAGAAACGCGCGCGTTGGTTGTTTTCAGACACGCCCCATTCGCTTTCTATCCAGCCCTGCAGCTTGAGACGCTGGAGCGCGGGATAAAGCGAGCCCTCCTCGATGGTAAGGATGTCGCGCGCGAGCTGTTGGATTCGCTTGGCGATTCCATAGCCGTGCATTTCGCTATGCATCAGCGCCTTCAAAATCAGCATGTCGAGCGTCCCCTGAAGCACCTTGGCGTTCGCTGTGCCCATGAGCTGGAACGTGAAGAAGCACACAGCGCGCTGTCAAGGCTGGCCGGCTGAGATTCGCGCAATCTAAGAACCCGGCGATTGACCTTCGCTTTCGCCCATAGGTAATCTAGGGACTTCATGACACGCATCACCTTTGCTTTCGGGCTGCCAGTTGTCTTCGCCGCGCTACTCACCGGCTGCGACACGACCACACCACAACCTTCGGCGACTGCGCCTGCAAAAACCTCCGCTGTGACGACGACAAAAACCAAAACGGCAACTGCTTCCCCGGCACCGGCGAATGCAGCGAAAGGCGCGACTTCGGCCGGCAACGGTCCTCGACGGGTGGGGACTAACTTCTAGGCCAAAATGCGATTCGGTCACGTTACCGGCGCGACGTTTAAGCTGCGCTGCTACTTCCCGCGGCCGCAAAATTACCTCTGAAAACAACACGCCCCGCCGGCACGTGCCAGCGGGGCGTTGTCTAAAATCAGCTAAGTCGAGACTACCCCTGCGGGTTGAAAGACTTCTCGGTAATCTTCTGGACGTCTTCGGCCCGCATCCGGCCACTCGTCTGCGCCTCGACTGCTTCGGGCGAGCCTTTCGGAACCCAGTGGCCGCCCATATGCGAGCCGGCTTTCGGCCCGATATAAACCATGCCCGGCTTGCCGCCGAACTCGCTCTCCGCGACCTGGCCCGCGACATTCATCCCGCCCGCGACATCGATCTTCATCGCGATGCCACCCTTGGCCAACTTACTTCCCTCCACCGCCTCGGCGGAGACCTTCTTCTTCCCGGCCGAGACAACCATTGTGTAGGTGCCCTTGTTCAACGCAGCGTTCCTGGAGTTGAACTGAACGACGTATTGGCCCGCCGGCAGCGTGCCGGTGCCGAACGTTCCTTTTCCGCTCGTTTGCCCTTTGTAGACCACTTTCCCGCTGGGATTCGCGACCGTGACATCAAGCCCCGCGGTCGGTGCGCCATAAGCCATGGAAGCGGCAGCGAGGACGGAAGCTAACAGACCATTCCGGAGTAAGTTCTTCATCTTGGGGAAAGGCTATCGGGTTTGTTTTTGCGCGCCAAGCCGAAACATCGAAGAGCCTCAGATAGTCTATGGCTCGACGCACCGCAGCGGACCGGAGTTCAGCCGCAGGTTGTCAGGCCCTGCGTGACAAAGCTTGCTCCGGGCGCGAGCATCGCCTCCGCTTTGGAACTAACCAGATCGCTTAGACAACGCTGGCCCGCTCGCTCGTGGCAGTACCTGCTCCTGGCGATCATCTTGTTAACGCCGTCACTCTGGCTGCTAGCAACCGTTCCTCCACTCTGGCGTGACTCCGATGCCTATAACCAACTGACCAAGCATCCCGCGCTGGCGACGGCTTGGGGCCATGGCCCGCTTTACTGCCTCGTTGCACGCGTGCCGCTTTATCTCGGTTACGCGATCGAACGGTGTCGTGGTCCGGTTCTTCCGGCCATGCCAAACAACCTCGGCAATTCCGGCCTAACGAATACTGGCATCCTGCTGCTGATCGCAGCGCAGCACCTCGCGTTGTGCGCAGCCGCCCTGACCTTCATCCGCGCAACGACGCCTTGTTTTGGCATCCGTCTCCTGCTCGCGGTGGCGTTCGCCAGCGTGCCGATCTTCTACACCTTCGCGCACTGCGTCGGTTCCGAGACGTTGAGCATGATTCTCCTCCTGCTCTTCGCCGCAAGTGCTCTGCGCATTGCCTCCTCTCCTGCCGAGCCTTCGTTCGGCGCGCTCTACGTGTTCGCCGTCCTGCTCTACCTCGCGATTCTCACCCGCTATGTGAATTCGCTCCTCGTCCTGGTGCTGCCGATCACTTTCCTCGTCGCTGCGTTGCGCGGACGCGCGCGCGTGCATTTTCGCTCCGCCTGCATCGCGCTCGCCATTGGGATTGCCAGCCTCGCCTTCGCGCGAAACTCCACCGCTCAGATCACGCAATGGAAGAAGTTGAATTACCTACCCCGCCCCGGTTTCACCTTTCTCTGGCGGCTGAAGTTCCTCACCAGCTTGTCCGAAACGGAACGGGGCGCAGTGCTCGATCGCGTTGATCAACGCGTCAGGTCGGAGGATGCGAAGAAGCTCGTCGCGCTCCTGCGCGAAACGCTCCGCGACGAAGTGCGTGCGCAGCCGATCGCGATCTATGACAGCGTCGGCGGGACGTTGTTCGCGCCGGATTCGAAAGTAAGAGCCGTCACGCGGATCCGTCGCGCGGACGAAGCGATGAACGAAGTCGCGCGTGCTTTCCTGAGTCCACCAACGCCGCCCCATTGGCGCGCGGCCGCCGCCGACTTCGCAGCGGCGCGTCGCTGGCCGTGCGGCGAAATCGTCCGCTACCTTTTCGAGACCACCGCCTACATTTTCCCGCGCCTGAACGAAATGCCGGAACTATCGCGGCTTTCCACCTTCCGCGCCGCTTCGGCCGCATCACTCGCCGAGATCCCGGAGCGACATCCGTATTTGCAGTTGTGGCGCAACGTTTCCCTCAACCACTGTCTCGCCGTCGTGCTGAGCGGGTTCCTCATTCTGTTATTGCGCGGCGTAGCGACCGCGGTTTACGGCGCAATTCTGACCCTCGTCGGCTGCGCGATGATTTTCTCCACCTGCCTGATGGGCGCGATGATTCAACGCTACACCCTCCCGCTTTGGGAGCTGAGCTTTGTCACGATCGCGATATTCATCGCGGCGCTAGCTAGTCGGCCGGAGCACTCCCGAGCCCGCTACTGAGCGGGACAGGCACCGACCGCGTCGCCATGCGCGAGGTGCGCACGATACGCGTTCGTGATGCACGGGAACGTCAGAGTCGTTCTGCCTTTGTGACAGACCTTCAGCTCGGTCGCAGCTGGCGCAGGAAGCGCAGGCGTGCTGCCGGGTGGTATCCGGTAGTGCGTGGCCTGCTCAAAGGCATAGCCAAGCCCGATCAGTCGAGGTTCGGAAAACGCCGGACCGGTAAACGTGATCGTCTGCGGAAAAGGGTTCGCAATCGGCGGATCGCCGGGCCCTGCGGTGATGAACCCTCCCGGCACCGTCACGCTCGGAAAGCCTGCCTTCGCCGGCGCCGCCGCGAAGAAATTCCCCACCGAGATGATCGCGTCCACATGGTCGTCACCGGTCGCGTTGAAAAGCGCGTTCAAGGCATCGCGCGAACGGACTAGATCGAGCGCGCGGTCTTGCTTAAAACGCGCCGTATCAGCGCTCGTGGGAGAGATATCGACCTGTGCGGCGGCTTCCGCGATCGCTTGCCCGTACTTCAGCGCCGGCATGTAAGCGGCGTTGAACGCCACGATCTCCATCAGGCTGTGATTCGGCGCGGCGGGATGTTCCGCAAGGTAGGCGTTCAGGTCACGCTTAAACCCGTAGAGTAAAACGGAAGAGCACTGCAGAGTTGGCGGCGCGGGGATAGCCGGGATGGGGTAGGAGACGCAAGTGCCAAGCTGAGCCGGGATGTCCGAGACGGCGAGAATGCGAACGGTTGCTCCCTGGCCTCGCAGCACTGCGACTGCGTTATCGAGCAGCGCCTGGCGATTCGCCGGCAGCGGATTGGCCGGAGTGTAGACTGCCAGACGCGCGCCCTGCAGCGCAGTCGGGTTGAGGAATGGCGTGTAGTCGTTGAAGCAGTTCCCTGCGGTAAGGCACGGTGTCGTCGCAGGATCTTGCGGGTCGTAACCCTGGAGCACTCCGAGTACAATCGCGGCGTCGGTGACCGTGCGCGCCATTGGCCCAGCCGTGTCCTGATCAGCAGTGATCGGGATGATTCCGTGTCGACTGACGAGTCCGACCGTAGGCTTGATCGCGACGATGCCATTCGCACTCGCGGGACTGAGCAGCGATCCGGAGGTCTCGGTGCCCACGCCTACTGCCGCCAGATCTGCATTCACGCCGATGCCGGGTCCCGAGCTCGACCCACCGGTCTGCAGCACGGGCCGTCCATCATTGAATCCCGGCCGTGGATCGGGCCGCGGGTCGTAGGGATTAAAACCAAAACCGCCGAGCGAGCTGTAGCCAGTCGGCATCCCGAGCGCGAGGAAGTTGGCGAATTCCGTCAGGGTGCCTTTGCCCATAATCAGTGCACCGGCCTGGCGGAGCTTCCTGGTGATGAATGCATCCTGCGGCGGAAGGTTTCCAGCCAGGGCCACGCTGCCCGCCGTCGTCGGCATGTCCGCCGTGTCGATGTTGTCCTTGAGAATGACGGGAACGCCAAAGAGTGGTCCGCGTGCGTCACGCGGCGTGGCGTCCAGGCTGCGCGCCTGTGCGAGGGCGTTTGGGTTTAAATAAAGGTAGGCGTTGATTCCCGGACCCGCTTTGTCGTAGGCCGCGATGCGCGCGAGGTAGAGCTGCGCGATGCCCTCCGCCGAAGCGACGCGCGAAAGCAGCGCGCTCTCGATGAGCGGAATCGTTGTCTCGAAAACGTCGAAATTCGCGCACTGCTCGGCCGCGTGCAGCGGCACAGCTGTTGCCGCGAAGAGAGCGACCGTTGAGGTGAACAGAGGTATTAAGCGCTTCATAAGAAATCTCCGGGAAGGTTGAGTGTTGAAGGATACTCTGCCCCGGCGCGGCCTCGTCAATTTTTAAAAAAATGGGCGCCTCAGCCGTGCGTCGCCTTCTCCGCGCCGAGGCCGGTATTCGCGCGCACACTGAGCTCATCGAATTTCGCTTCGGCGTCGGGTTCGCGCCTAACGAGTGCTCCCAGAAACGCGCCGAGGAACCCAAGCGGGATGCTGACGATCCCGGGGTTTTTGAGCGGAAAGAGCGGCACTTTCATGAAGTCCGGACTGACCAGGATCAGCGCGATGCTCGAGATCAATCCGACCGCGAGCCCGCAGACTGCGCCGGTGGTGTTGAAGCGTTTCCAGAAGAGCGACAGGACGATTACCGGCAGGTTCGCGCTCGCCGCGACGGCAAACGCGAGGCCGACGAGAAACGCGACGTTCACCGCCGGTCCGAGCACGATCGCAATCCCGATCGCCAGCGCGCCGACGACGAACGCAGTGATGCGCGCCACGCGCACTTCCTGGCCGGGCCGATGTTCGCGGCCATGATGGATCACATTCGTGAAAAAATCGTGCGCGAAGCTCGTGCTCGCACTGATCGTTAGGCCGGCGACCACCGCCAGAATGGTGGCGAAGGCGACCGCGCTGATGAAGGCAAAGAAAACCTCCCCGCCAAGGAATCGCGCGAGCTCCGGCGCGGCCATGTTCGTGCCGCCGTGCGCCTTCAAGTGATCCGGCCCGAGCAGGCTCGCGGCGCCGAAGCCGAAGAACGTTGTCATGATGTAGAAGACGCCGATCAGCACCATCGCCCAGACGACACTCGCCCGCGCCGTCTTCGCATCGGGCACGGTGTAGAAGCGAATCAGGATGTGCGGCAGCCCGGCCGTGCCGAAAACGAGCGCCAGGCCTAACGAGATCTGATCGAGCGGATTCTTGAAGAGCAAACCGGGCGTCAGGAAATTGCGTGTGACGCTCGCGCCGCTGGCATCCGTTAGATGCACCGCGCTGACCGATTGAAAGAAGTTCGTCAGGCTGAAGTTGAACTTCGCCATCACGAGCACGCTCAGGAAAACACTGCCGCTCATCAGCAGTACGGCCTTGATGATCTGCACCCAGGTGGTCGCGAGCATTCCGCCGAACACCACATAGACGACCATGAGCACGCCGACGCCGACGACCGCCGCCTCGTAGCTGACGCCGGGCAGAAGTTGCCTAACGAGTGTTCCCGCGCCGACCATCTGCGCGATCATGTAGAAGATCGAAACCGTCAGCGTAGAGAGCGACGCCATCGCGCGCACCGGCCGCGGCTTTAATCGATACGCCAGCACATCGGCCATGGTGTACTTGCCCGCATTGCGCAGCGGCTCGGCCACGATGATCAGCACGGTCAGATACGCGACCAGAAACCCGACCGAATACATGAACCCGTCATATCCGTTGAACGCGATCATCCCGGCGATCCCGAGGAAGCTCGCCGCGCTCATGTAATCGCCCGCCACCGCTAGGCCGTTTTGCCAGCCGGTGATGCGGCGGCCGGCCGCGAAATAAGCGCTCGTTCCCTGCGTTCGCCTTGCGCTGAAGTAGGTCACGACCAGCGTCATGGCGACAAACCCAAGGAACATGAGCAGTGCACTGTTCATCTTCAGGAAGTCATCTCGAGCGGAGCGCAGCGGAGTCGAGAGACCCCGCGGAAAATCGATCGTGCTGCAACGGGGTCCCTCGACTGCGTTTCACTTCGCTCGGGATGACTCATTAGTAATTTCGCGCGCTTTCCGATCCCAGCCCGCAGCGACGGTCACGTAGATTGCAGCCAGCGCCCAAGCCATCAGGAATTGCGAGAGCGCAAACAGGTAGGCCAGATTCATTTCGCCCCAAACTTTCCGCTGCATGAGCGCGGTGTGATAGCCGACCAGATATGGCAGCGCGAAGTAGTAGACGACGAAGAAGATCGTCGCCGGAATGATGAAGCGCCGCTTTGCCCGAATCAGTTCCTTGAACTCGTTAGACCGGGCGATGCGCGACCAGTCTGCGGTCTCGCGTTCTTCATCCGCCGTGCGTTCGTGCGCGGGCTTTGGCTCACGCCGCGAGACTGGCGCGACATCAGTCGGCGCTCCGCTGATCGGCGTCGGATCGGGAGGAAACGCTTCGTTCTCCGGCGGCATGCGCGTCCATATACGGCGCGGCGATTCGCGCGGGCAAGAAGTTAAAGGTCCGCCTGACGGCTCGTGAGCCAGGTTAAGTTGCCCGGCGGACCCTCTCCCTTCCTCCGGAGATCTGCTAGCCGGCCGGCATCAACTCCCGGATCTTCAAGATCATCGGCATGAGTGCCTGCGGCTCGGCTGGTTGCCTAACGAGCAGTTAAATGAAGACGGTGTTGATCCCGAGCCGGCGATATGGCAGCGGCTTCGGCTGCGGTGCGACCGTGTCGCGCACGTGGATCACATCGGTGTCTCCCGCGCTCTCATCGGAATCGTTGTCGTCGTTATCGTCGTCGAGATCGTTGTCCTCTTTGGTGACGTTCGGCGCAATTACCGGCAGGTCCTTTTGCTCGAGCTTGTCGTAACGCTGGCGAACCTCGGCCGGGACCTTGTCGAGTTCCTCCTTCGTCTCGACCGGCCCGCTAAAAAGCAGGCGACCTTGCGGATCTTTCGCGGTCAGCACCTTCTTGCCGTTAACCGTTTCGATGTTCATCTCGCCCTGCGCGTCGTTGTAAGTGATCTGCGCTTTGCCCATGTCGATGCGCGTGGTCTTCAACGCGCCATTCTCTTTCGTGGTCACAACGCGGACGCCGTTGCTGTGCACGTTGCGGCGCATCTCGTCCGCTGCTCTGCGCGCCTGCTCGCGGGCTTCGCGCGCTTGCTCCCGCGCGTTGCGAACCGTCTCCGCGATCTGGTCCCGCTGCTCGTGCTGCATGTTCTTCATCTCTTCGCCCATCCGCTTCATCTCATTCTGGAACTCCGGGCCCATCCCGAACCGTTCCGGGTGCCGCATGCCGCGGTTGAACATGTCGGCCCGCTGCGGCACGTCGCGCGTCTGCAGCTTCGCGCTCAGCTTTGTCTCCGCGCCTTTGCGCAGCACGGTCAGGTTCACGGTGTCGCCGTCCTTGAAACTGCGCACCAGCTTCGAGAGCTGATCGGGTTCGACCAGGATCTGATCGTTAAACATGCGCAGGATGTCGTTCGACTGCACCCCGGCGGCGGCGGCCGGACCGTCCGGCACCACATAATCGACCACCAGCCCGAAGCCTTTCGGCAACCCGAGCTGCTCTGCGACAACGGTCGGCACTTCCGATGTCTCAACGCCGAGGTACGTGACCGGAACTTTCGGCCCGCGATCCGCGTGTGGTCCGAAGCCCGGCACTCCGGGAACGGCGGGAACCGGCGGCACTGGCGGCGTCGCGGGAGTAGCCGGCGTGGCTGGTGTCGCGGGCGTAGCCGGAGTAACCGGCGTTTGAGTGAACGCGACGAGCGGCAAGAGGCCGACCGTCGCGAGGATGGCGATGGTTCTTTTCTTCATGGGTTGGTTGCGTTTGGTTGAATTCGTTAGGCCTAAATCATTGACCGCGGACCGGGATCAGCTCGATCTCTTCGGTGGGATAAGAGACGCGGAGAGACGCGCCCGTTTCCGGGTTCTTCCACTTCAAGGTCTCGTGCGAACGCCAGCGCAACCGGCGCACCGGCTGATCCGCGTCACCGGGAAATACGAGCCCTTCGTTCTGCCGATTGTAGACCACGCGCGTGATGCCATCCGGCAGCAGGTTTGACTCGTTAGGCACGGTTGTGTTCGCGATCGTGGGCGGCGGCGTTGCGATGCCCGCGATCTTCGGCTGCTTCGTCTGGGGACGATCGGTATGGACGCGAGCGAGCATCAGGAAAGCCGCTGCGGCCGCGAGTCCGAAGCCGAGCGCGAACCAGTTCACGCTCACCTTCCGCTTCGGTAAAATGCCGCCGCTCGCCGTCGCGGTGAGAGGCTCACTCAAGACGCGTTCGACGCGCGTGATCAGCTCAGGCGACGCCGCCCGCGGGCAAAGCTGTTTCAGTTCGTTTTCGAGCTCGGAAAAATCATTCATGCGTTGCGAGATTTTTCTTCAAGGCTGCGAGCGCATAGCGGTAACGCGACGCTGCCGTGTTCTGCGAAATGCCGAGAACCGTTGCGATGTCCGCGAAGGTCAGCTCGTTCCAAATCTTCATCACCAGGACCTCCCGCTGTTCGGCCGGGAGACGATCGACCGCTGCTGCGAGCGCCCGTTGCGCTTCACTTGTTTCGTGGAACTGCGGAGCGACCGCGTGCTCACTGTCCGCGATCGCTTCGGCTTCACGTCGCGCCCGGCGAGAGTCGCGTCGCAGGAGATCAAAAGCGGTCGAGCGGACCGTGGCGAAGAGGAGCGCGCGATTGTCGATCGGGTGCTGCTTGCGCCAAAACTTAACGAACGCTTCCTGCACGATGTCTTCCGCGTCAGCGCCCGAACGGACGAACTGCCGCGCGAACAGCACAAGCCCGGGAGCGGCTTCTGCGAAACAGGTTTTCCAGTGTTCATGACTCGCGACATTTTCCATGACCTCGATGCGGTCTTTGATATCAGAACGCCGCCGCGCGCTCGATTTGTCTGACGACCCTGGAGAATTTTCCGCGCGCGCTGCTCGGTCGACGATGGCCTCGGTCATGAAGGGTGCGCATCGCCCGTCTGGATCAGCTTCGCCTAACGACACAGCTGACAGGTGCGCGGGCGCGCTTTACGGTGCAGACGCCGCTGAATCCCAGCTTTGTCTATGACGATCAAAACTTTCCCAATCTGCTGCCTCGCGCTGCTTCTCGCACTCTCCGCGACCGCGCAGGAAAGCGACCCGGCCGCGGCGGCGCGGACGATCGTGGAGAACGAAGGAAAGTTTTATCGGATGGGGCAGGAGCAGAACACGAAGGCCGCGTTCCTGCAGTTCCTCGCGGACGACGCGATCATCTTTCATCCCGGCCCGATCAACGCGAGACAGGAATGGGCCAGGCGCCCGGAGAAAGGCATCTCGCTGAAATGGCGGCCAGTGTTCGCGGCCATATCGCGCAGCGCAGATCTCGGCTACACCACCGGGCCCGCCGAGTGGCGGAAGGAAAAAGACGACGAGAAGCCGTTTGGCTACGGGCAATTCATCTCGATCTGGAGGAAGCAAAAAGACGGCTCGTGGAAGGTGGCTGTCGACGTCGGCGGCGAAGTGCCGGGACCTCCCAAGGCGGAAGAAACCGAAGTCGAATACTCGCTCAGCGAAGCGCCAAACTCCGCGACGCAACCGAACACAACGAACGCGAATCGCCTGCTCCGAAACGCGGAGGGCAAGTTCGCCAACGTTGCGCGCACAGACTCGACCGCGGCACTGCTCGGCTCCGCGAGTAACTCGGTGCGCGTGCAGCGCGACGGCGTCTTCCCGGCGGTCGGGCGCGACGCGGCGGGCCTGATGTTGAGCGTGACTCGCGGGACGCTGACCCACGAAAAACTTGGCGGCGCGATGAGCGAGGCCGGCGATCTCGCCTACAGCTACGGAAGATACGCGCAGACGCACGGCGAGAGAACCGAGCACGGTCATTACCTCCAAATCTGGCGACTCGAAGCCGGCGGCACATTCAAGATCGCACTCGACTACCAAGCGCCGTTGCCTAACGAGCAGAAGCATTGATGGAGGCCGAACCGCTTCCGACCGGTCACGCCGGAATGCGCGAGCGACTGGCGCGAGGGCCGTGGCTTCACCCGAGCGCGTATGTGGTGCCGAATGCAACCGTCGTCGGCGACGTCTCGTTAGGCGCGGAATCAAGCGTCTGGTACGGTGCGGTCCTGCGCGGCGACATCAACCGAATCGTCATCGGCGCGCAGTCGAACATTCAGGACAACGCGGTCGTGCATCTTTCGGATGATCACGCCGCGATCATTGGCGAACGCGTCACCGTCGGTCACAGCGCGATCGTCCACGCCTGCACGATCGATGACGAAGTGCTGATCGGCATGGGCGCGATCATGCTCGATGGCGCAGAGATCGGCGCGCGCAGCATCGTCGGCGCGAATACGCTCGTTATCGCCGGGACGAAAATTCCGCCGGGCTCGCTTGTGCTCGGCTCGCCTGGACGTGTCGTTAGGCAACTCGCCGCCGATGAGCAGGAGAGGATCAGCTACTGGGCGCTGAAGTACGTCGAGAACGCGCGCATTTATCGCGAGCAGCTAAGTCAGGGACTCAGCGAGCTCCCGCGCGCGCTGCCGGATGACCGTCGCCGCGCCTTCGAAGGCGCCGACGACTAGGACGCGCTCAAACAGCGCCTCGACTTTCGCCTCACCGCTCGTCGCACCGACAATCGCGAAGACGCGCTTGCCTTCATCGCAAGCAAGCTGCGCCACGCCGGCTGGCGCTTTCCCATCGAGTGTTTGCGCGTCGAGTCGGCCTTCACCGGTGATGACAATCTCGGCCTTCTGCACGGCGCGCCGAAGTCCGATGCGTTCTGCGACGATCTCGAATCCAGAGCGTAATTCAGCGCCGCAAAAACTCACCAGCCCAAATCCAAGTCCGCCTGCCGCGCCGGCGCCGGGTAAGTCGCACGCGTCAACCTGAAGATCGCGCCTAACGAGTTCCGCGAAGCCAAGCATCGCCTCCTCCAGCATCTCCACTTGCTCTGCGTTCGCCCCTTTTTGCGCAGCAAAAGTGCGCGTCGCTCCGCGTGGCCCGAGCAATGGATTCCGCACATCGACCGCCGCGATGATGTGCGGCAGTCGCACTTCGTCAGGCGTGACGATGCGGTCGTTCGCAAAACGAAACCCGAGTGCCTCTGCCATGCCACGTCCCCCATCATTCGTCGCACTGCCGCCGAGTCCGATGATGATCTCGCGCACACCGCGCTTCGTTGCCTCGAGCAGCATCTCACCGGCGCCGAACGTGCTCGCGTGCATCGCGTCGTATTCGTTAGGCGCGAGCCGCCAAAGCCCTGACGCTTCGCTCATTTCCATGACCGCCGTCGCGCCGTTCTCGATGGTGCAGTAGCGCGCCGTCACCACGCGGCCGAGTGGATCGTGCACTTCGCAGGTGTGCCACTCACCGCCGACTGCATCACAGATGACGTGCGCTGTTCCTTCGCCGCCGTCCGCGACAGGCCTGCAGGTGATCTCCGCGTCCGGCAAGACGTCGCGCAAACCAGCGGCGATCGCCTCCGCCACTTCACTCGCGCCTAACGAGTGCTTAAACTTGTCCGGCGCAATTAGGATTCGCATAACAAACCACCCGCGTCATTCCGAGCGGAGCGCAGCGCAGTCGAGGAACCCCGCGGCCAAACCGTGGAGCTGCCACGGGGTCTCTCGACTTCGCTTCGCTCCGCTCGAGATGACGCGCTTATGGCTCCAGCTTCCGCTCGAGGATCTCGCCCGCCATCAGCGGATTCGCCTTCCCTTTCGATAGCTTCATCACCTGGCCTTTGAGGAAATTCAGTGAAGCGGCATTGCCCGCGCGGAAATCAGCCGCCGGTTTCGGATTCGCCGCGATGACCTCGTCGCAGATCGCTTCGATCTCGCCGGCATCGCTTAACTGCTCGAGGCCGTTCTCCTGCACGATCACTCCCGCTGCTTTGCCGCTGGCGAACATCTCCGCAAATACTTCCTTCCCCTGCTTCCCGCTGATTCGCCCGCTCTCGATTAGCCTAACGAGTTCATCCAGCGCCTCCGGCGCAACCGGGCACTCGCTGATCGATCGACCCGCATTCGCGAGTGCACTTTGCAGGTCGTTCAAAATCCAGTTCGCGACACTCTTCGGCTTCTGCGCACTCTCTGCCGCGCGCTCGAAGTAGGCAGCGAGGGCTAGGTCATTTGCGAGAGTTCCGGCGTCGTCTCGCGTAACGCCGTATTGCTCGAGGAAACGCGTGCGCTTTGCCCGCGGCAGTTCCGGCACCCGTGCACGGACATCGACGAGCAATGTCTCTGTTCGAATCGGCACGAGGTCCGGATCGGGGAAGT
This sequence comes from Verrucomicrobiota bacterium, assembly GCA_030948555.1. Lineage (GTDB taxonomy): Bacteria > Verrucomicrobiota > Verrucomicrobiia > Chthoniobacterales > UBA10450 > JACCTI01. The sequence goes on from JALZAD010000166.1 coordinate 17,092, forward strand.
AGCGATAGTCGTGCGCGGACTCTTTCGTGCGCATGAGGAACGTTTCGCCTAACGAGTCATCCCAGCCGCGCGTTTCCTGTGGCAGCTTCTCGCGGCGTCCGAGTGCCGCGCTTTGCCGCTTGATCTCGAAGGCGAGCGCCCGACGCACGCCGCTGATCGAGTTCATATTCTTGATTTCAACTTTCGCGCCGAGCTCTGATTGCTCGTTAGGCCGGACCGAAACGTTGCAGTCGCAGCGCAGTTGCCCTTTTTCCATGTCCGCATCGCTCACGTTGCCGTAGATCAGGATTTGCTTGAGTGCGGTGAGAAACGCGAACGCTTCTTCAGGCGAGTCGAGCTCCGGCTGCGTCACGATTTCCATCAAGGGCGTGCCCGCTCGATTGAAGTCGATTCCCGTGCTGCTCTCGAAGTGGAAACTCTTCGCCACGTCTTCCTCGAGATGGATGCGGACTAACGAGACGCTCTTCTCGCGCGCGTCTTTCTGCGCATCCTTCGGATAGGCGAGGTCATGCAACGGCACCGCACCATTCATGCAGAGCGGCTGATCGTATTGCGTGATCTGGTAGTTCTTCGCCACATCGGGGTAGAAGTAATTCTTCCGATCGAATTTGCTGATCGCCGGGACGTCGCAGTTCAGCATCAGCCCGGTCAACACCGTCATGCGCAGCGCTTCGTGGTTTATCACCGGCAGCGCGCCGGGAAAGCCGAGGCAGATCGGACAGGTGTGTTCGTTAGGCGCGGCGCCGAACTCAACCGGGCAGCCGCAGAACATCTTCGAGCGCGTCTTCAGCTGGACGTGCACTTCGAGGCCGATCGTCGGGATGTACTTTTCTTTAGCCACGGATTAACACGGATG
>JALZAD010000178.1 GCA_030948555.1 Verrucomicrobiota bacterium
CCGTGATGCCGAGCACGTAAGCGACCATCGAACCCGCCGCGGATCCGCGACCCGGCCCCACCGGAATGTTTCGCTGCTTCGCGTAATGGATGAAGTCCCAGACGATCAGGAAGTAGCTGACGAAGCCGGTCTTCTCGAGAACACCGAGCTCGTAATCGAGCCGATCGATGAGCGTGGAATTCACGCCTTCGCCGAAGCGATCGTGCAGTCCTTTGTAGCAAAGCTCGCGCAGGTAAGCCTCGCGCGATTTGCCGGCCGGCACCGGGTACTCCGGGTACTTCGATTTCCCGAATTCCAGTTCGACATTGCACCGCTCCGCGATGTCGAGCGTGTTCGTAATCGCCGCCGGATACTCGGGAAAGAGCGCGCGCATTTCGTCAGCTGTCTTGAAATACAGTTCTGGCGTGTAACGCATCCGGCGTTCATCCGTAACGATCTTCCCGGTGCCGATGCAGATCATGACGTCGTGCGCTTCGTGATGTCCGCGTTCCAGGAAATGCACGTCGTTCGCCGCGACTAATCCGAAGCCGAACTCCTTCGCGATGCCCGGCAGGACCGCGTTGCATTTGTGCTGCGCTTCGATCCCGTGGTCGTGCAACTCGAGGAAGAAATTCTCCGCGCCAAAGATGTCGCGAAACTCGGCCGCGCTCTGCTTGGCCTTGGCGAGATTGTCGGACTGAATCGCCATGTTGATCTCGCCCTTCAAACAGGCGCTCATCCCGATCAGCCCTTCGGCGTGCGCGGCGAGCAGTTCCTTGTCGATCCGCGGCTTGTAATGCATGCCATCGAGATGCGCCGCGGAGACGAGCTTCACCAGATTGCGATACCCCGTGTTGTTCGTCGCCAGCAGCGTGAAGTGATACGCCGCGTCGCGCATGTTGTTCGGTCGATCCTTGATCGAACCCGGCGCCATGTAGGCCTCGCAACCGATGATCGGTTTGATCCCCGCCTTCTTCGCCTCCTGATAGAAATCGATCGCGCCGAAGAGGTTTCCGTGATCCGTGATCGCGACTGCCGGCATCTCCAGCGCGGCCGCTTTTTTCATCAAGTCCTTCGTCCGAATCGCACCATCCAGCAGCGAGTATTCGGTGTGCAGATGGAGATGAACGAAGGAGTCACTGGGCATCGAACCGCACTATAAACTCGCGGCCAGATGGGGCAATGAAAACGGCCGCTCAACAGGCGGGAATAAATTTCGATCGGGGAGCGTCGAAGCTCGCATGAAGACAAACATCATGCGGACAGTTGTAGCGATCGCCGCTCTGGGCAGCGCGACGATCGGACTGGCGGCGGACGCCATTTCTCACGGCGACAAAGAGTTTCTCAAGGACGCCTCGGAACTTGGGCTGACCGAAGTTCAGCTCGGCAAAATGGCGGCTGAAAAAGGGACCAGCCCGGATATCAAAGCGTTGGGCGCAAAGATGATGGCCGACCATAACAAATCGAACGCCGAGCTGATCCAGATCGCAGCGGCGAAACGCGTTGAGCTCGGGATGGATGAGACGGCCGCGCAGAAGAAAATGCTCGCTTCGTTCGAAGGTAAAACGGGCGCCGAGTTCGATAAGGAATTCCGCGAGCACGCGGTGAAGGATCACCAGAAAGCGATCAAGACATTCACCCACGCCGCTGAGACCTCGCCGGACGCGGACATCAAGGCGTTCGCGGCCAAGAATCTCCCGATTCTGCAGGAGCATCTGGCAATGGCGAGCGGCACCGCGATGGCGCACTAACGGAACGCCGTTACATCTCACAGAGGAAGGCCGTCGCGCTCTCGCGGCGGCCTTTTTGTGTCCGGAAATAGCGTGTTTAGAGGCGCATTAATTTCCGCGCTTGCGCCCCTTCTACGCGGTTGGTAAGGAAGCGCGTGCCGCGGTTCGCCTCTGCCAAAAGCGCAACGCACCGCAGCAGCCTTACCTGCCATGAAAAAACTCGAAGCCATCATCAAGCCGTTCAAACTCGAGGAAGTAAAAGAGGCGCTCGCCGAGCTCGGCATCGAGGGCATGACCGTTACGGAAGTAAAGGGCTTCGGGCGACAGAAAGGCCACACTGAGATTTATCGTGGCAGCGAATACACGGTCGATTTTTTGCCGAAGGTGAAGATCGAGATCGTGCTCGCCGATGAGATGGTCGACAAGGCGGTCAACATCGTCGTCAGCGCGGCGAAGACCGGCAAGATCGGCGACGGCAAAGTTTTCGTTCTCCCAGTCGAACACGCGGTCCGCATCCGCACGGAAGAGATCGGCGAAAAAGCGGTCTGAACAAGCCGCTCGTCATTCCGAGCGGAAGTCGAGGAACCCCGTGGCAAACTCCACGGCATCGCCACGAGGCCGGGATCGCAACGGGATCCTTCGACTTCGCTGCGCTTCGCTCAGGATGACTCTGTGGTTGAACTAGTGAATCGTTAACGAACCAAAACCCATGGCCAAAGAAATCAAAGACGCTTCTGACGTCAGCAAATTGATCAAGGATCGCGAGGTCAAACTGATCGACTTCAAGTTCACCGACCTGCCGGGAAGCTGGCAGCATTTCACCACCACGCTGACGGAGTACAACGAGGACATCTTCACCGAAGGTCTCGGCTTCGATGGCTCCAGCATCCGCGGCTGGCGCGCGATCAACGCGAGCGACATGCTGGTTATTCCAGATCCGACGACCGCCTGGATCGATCCGTTCAATGCCGAGCCGACGCTGAGTTTAATCTGCACCATCGTCGACCCGATCACGCGTGAGCCGTACGATCGCGACCCGCGCGGCGTGGCCGAAAAGGCCGAGGCTTACATGCAGAGCACCGGCATCGCGGACACGGCTTCGTTCGGACCGGAAGCGGAGTTTTTCATCTTCGACGAAGTGCGCTTCAGCTACACGGGGAACTCGTCATTTCATCTCGTCGACAGCTCCGAAGGTCACTGGAATTCGGGCAAGGAAGAGTTCCCGAACCTCGGCTACAAAATTCGCGCGAAGGAAGGTTACTTTCCGGTTTCGCCCGCGGACACGCAGCAGGACATCCGCAACGAGATGTGCCTCGAGCTGGAGAAAGCCGGCATTCCCATCGAGCGCCAGCATCACGAAGTCGCGACCGCTGGCCAGGCGGAGATCGACATCCGTTTCGCGCCCATGAAGCAGATGGGCGACTACATGCAGTACTACAAGTACATCATCCGCAATGTGGCCAAGCGACACGGCAAGACGGTCACCTTTATGCCGAAGCCACTCTTCGGCGACAACGGCTCCGGCATGCACACACACATGTCGCTCTGGAAGGGCGGCAACCCCCTCTTCGCCGGCAACGGCTACGCGGGCCTCAGCGAGATGGCGCTGTTCTTCATTGGCGGAATCCTGCGGCACGCGCCGGCTCTTACCTGCATCACGAATCCGACCACGAACAGCTACAAGCGCCTGGTCCCCGGGTTCGAAGCGCCGGTTAATCTTGCCTACTCCGCGCGTAACCGTTCCGCCGCCATTCGCATTCCGACCTACAGCGCAAATCCAAAATCAAAGCGCATCGAGTTCCGCACGCCGGATGGGGCGGCGAATCCGTACGTCGCTTTCGCCGCCCTCCTGCTCGCCGGTCTCGACGGAATCCAGAACCGCATCGATCCCGGCGATCCGCTCGACAAGAACCTTTACGAGCTCCCGCCTGAAGAACTCGCGCAGGTCCCGAGCGTTCCAGATTCGTTAGGCGGCGCGATCAAGGCGCTGGAGGCCGATCATCAATTCCTCCTCCGCGGCGATGTCTTCAACGCCGACTTCATCAACAACTGGATCGAGATGAAGCAGAAGGAATACGACACGCTCCGGCTGCGTCCACATCCCTACGAGTTCGCGATGTACTACGACGTGTAGCGCTGATCGCGCTCCCGCGGCGCACTCCGCATGCACAAAGATCCACCGCCTGGCCTGTTCGACGCGCGTCGTTCGCTCTCCCACGTCGTCACCCACGGACTGATCGCCGGTTTCCTGCTCGCCTTGGTGCTGCATTTTGCGTGGAGCTTAATCAGGCAAAACGCCGCGCAGGCGACCGCACGACCTGCCGGCATCGACGCGTTAGTCAGCGGGATGCACGAGAAGGCACCCGCCGCGATATCACCTCCACCGGCAGCCCCGCGATGAGTGGCGCGCGATCTTCCCATCGACTGCCGCGCGTGTTAAAAACAATCCGCCATGTGCCGAAACATCAAGACGCTGCATAACTTCGCTCCGCCCGCGAGCGATGATGAAATCCGGGCCTCCGCTCTGCAGTTTGTGCGGAAACTGAGTGGCTTCACCAAACCTTCGCAGGCCAACGAAGCGGCCTTCAACAGCGCGGTCGAACAGGTCACTACGACGGCCCGCGAACTTCTTGCCTCGCTCGTAACCAATGCGCCGCCACGCGACCGCGCCACCGAAGCCGCCAAAGCTCGCGCCCGTTCCGCGGAACGTTTCGCCCATGCCGCCGCGCACGCGAACGGCGTCGCGCACGTACACAATTAGCCGATCCCTTGCCGTGGAACCGCGACGACCTTACCTCTTCTTCATGCATGGAAAGCGCTGCCTCATCTTCATCGCGATCCTCTCCTCGCTAGCAGCACCGGCACTTGTCTCCGCGTCGCCGCTCTTCGGCTCCGGCGACCCGCTCGCCCAACGCGACGAATGGGGTGCGCTCCACCAGAGCAAGTGGATCGACGAACCCGATTACGCGAAGCGCGAATGGTGGCGCCTCTTCTATTACAACAAGTCGCGCTACGTCCTCATGCAGGACCAAGCCTACGTCGGCGCGTTGCAGGTCGCGCTCCAGCGCAACGGTTACTACTGCGGCCCGATCGACGGCGTTTACTCGCCCGAAGTTTCCGAAGCGATCGCGCATTTGCAGAAGAACTACCGCATGCGCGTGACCGGGAACCTGAGCGTTCCAGTGCGTCGCGCGCTGCGCCTGCCCTAGTCCGAATGCCGTGAAATCTCTTGCAACTTCGAGAGCGGGGCTCATCTTCGCTCCACGATGAACTTCCTCTGCTTTATGAACGTCGGCGGTCAGGAATTGATCCTCATCCTGCTCATCGTGCTCGTTCTTTTCGGCGCGAAAAAGCTGCCGGAACTCGCTCGCGGCATGGGTCAGGCGATCCGCGAATTCCAGAAGGCGAAGGATGAGTTCAGTGACGAGCTGCACAAAGCCGGGACGACTGAAGTTGCCGCGCGACCTGCCGCCGCCACCGTTCCGCGCATCGAAAGCGCGCGCCCGGAACCGGCGCCTCGCGTTGAGACCGAACAGCGGGTTGAGCCCGGCAGCCCGGTCTAACAAGTCATCGCGCAGCGCGCGATCAGCTCTCGCCGATTGACTTCATGGTGCCGCTTCGACACCTTCCGCCCTCGCCTTATGCCCGACGAAAACCTGCGCCAACGCATCAAGGAAATGCTGGTCAAAAACCTGATGCTGCAGACAACACCTGAGGAAATCGGCGACGACTTGCCGCTCTTCGGCGCTGGTGGTCTTGGTCTCGATTCCATCGATGCGCTCGAGCTCGTCGTCAGCATGGAAAAGACGTTCGGCGTCGGCGTTCCAAATTCCGAAGTCGCTGCGACAGCTCTCCGCAGCGTTAACACCATCCACGATTACATCGTGGAGAAACAGGCGCAGCCCGCGAGCTAGACTTCCGAGACGTTGATCGCGTCGATCAACTCCCGGAACCGCGCGAAGCTGCGGCGATACGGCGACAGAATCAGCCGCGGCAAAGTCCAGATCGCCGGCTCATTTTTCTCCTGGCGCAACGCCGTTCCTTGCGTGATCTGACCGTCGCGCAGGATGTCGGCGAACTTCGAGTTCAGCTCCGCTAAAGCTGGCGCCGTGAGCGGCCGCACAATGCGAATAACGAGCTGTTCTCCGACCCAACGCGCGGAGTCATAAATTTTGTAGAACTGCAGGATCTCCGCGACCGCCTCGCGCGCGCTGTGCACGATTTTAAAGAGGTGGAAATCTTCCGGACTAACGAATCCAAATTTCGCCAGATGCTCGCTCAGGAAACGTAGCCATTCCTCCCAATAGGTGCCGCCCTCTGCGTCCACCATCACGATCGGAATGATGCGCGCCTTGCCGGTCTGCATCAGGGTCAGGACCTCGAAGCCTTCGTCCATCGTGCCGAACCCGCCGGGGAAAAGCGCAAGTGCGTGCGTCTCCTTCACGAAGTTCAATTTGCGGGTGAAGAAGTAGTTGAAGTTGATCAGCTTCGGGTCGCCGTAAATCGTCTCGTTCGCCCGCTGCTCGAAAGGCAGCCGGATGTTCAATCCAAAGCTGTGCTCGCGACCCGCGCCGCGCTGCGCCGCGCCCATGATTCCGTCGCCCCCGCCGGTGATCACCATGTAATTCTCGGCCACCATTTCGCGCGCGAAGTCCTCCGCCACGCTGAACTCCGGCGCGCTCGGCAGCGTTCGCGCAGAACCGAAAACGCACACCTTCCGGAACTCGCGATAGTTTGCGAAAACCTTCGCTGCATACCGCATCTCTTTGATCGAGCGGTTCATCAGCTTCAGGTCGGCCGTGCCCATTCCGTCTCGCGCCATCTTCAGCACGGTGATGATCATTTCCTCGATCAGCTCCGGTGATTTCTCGGCGCCGAATTCGCGCACCAGCGAGCGGAC
>JALZAD010000202.1 GCA_030948555.1 Verrucomicrobiota bacterium
GATAAGCTCTCCACTCGACCCAAACCGAAGGGCGGCATGTTGTGGTAGATGGTTTCGTAGCCACCTGGTTTCACGAGGTAGGTCTCATGCCAGATGCCGACGTCGCCGCTGTCGCCGACCGCGCGGGTGAACGCGGCCCACGCTGGCAGGTGCTGACGGTCGCGATTTGCCGCGTACTCCGTCAGGTGCGCGGCGGAGCGCCAGTACTGCAGCGAAATGATGATGCGACCAAACCAGAGATCGCTGCCGAGCAGTCCGAGCTCCGGGTGCTTTTTTAGTTCAGGCCATCGCCACCGGCAGCCACTTGTGAATTTTCAGCGGGCGATTGATTCGCATCCCGATGAGGAAGACGCAGAACTCGCCCTCCATGGTCGCCGCCATACGCTGGTTGATGACGCGATCCGGCATACAGGATTTACGTCTGACTTAACCTTTCGGGCGCTGCCCGCGCGGACGCTACTTGATCGGAACGAACCCAACCTGATCGACGATCTTCTGTCCCCCTTCGCCCACTGTGAAGTCGATGAATTCTTTCAGCACGCCGCTCGGTTCGCCATCGGTGTAAAAGAAGGTCGGCCGCGCGAACGGATAGGTCTTCGCGAGCACGCTCTCTTTCGTGGGCGATGCGCCATCGATCGGAATGACTTTGATGCCGCGCGCTTTCGCATAAGCGAGGCCGACGTAGCCGATGCCGTTGGCGTTGTTGCCGACCTCCTGCGCGATCTGCTCATTGCCGGCCAGCTTCTGCGACGACGGCGCGTAATCGCGCTTCTTCATCGCCATCTCACGGAACTCCGCATACGTGCCGGAGGAAGTGTTACGCGTGTAGATCGAAATCTTGCCGCCGGTCCCGCCGACCGCGCTCCAGTCCGCGATCTCGCCCGTGAAAATTTGCTCGACCTGTTTGCGCGTTAACGCCTTCACCGGATTAGCCGCGTTCACGATCACAGCAATCCCATCGTAGGCGACGGTGGTTTCCTTTAGCTCAACACCCTTCGCTTTCGCCGCTGCGGTTTCTTCCGGTTTTGCCGGACGGCTCGCCATTCCAAGCGCTGCCGTTTTATCGATTAAGGCTGCGAAGCCCGTGGCCGAACCTTCCGCTGCGATATCGAACGCGGTCCCGGGATGGTCCGCCTTGAACTGCTCGGCGAGCTGGGGGACGAGCTTCGCGCCCAGGGTGTCGGAGCCTTTAATGACGAGCGAATCGGCGAAGGCAGACGATCCGATCACGCTGAACGCCGAAAGGAGCAGGAAGGAGATGCGGTTCATGATTTGCCTGAAAGATGGAGTGTCATTGTGACGAAGCCACGTCGGGTTTGTGACAATCAGGTGAACTCTGAGTGCGCCGGACAATAGCTGTCGGGGGGGTTGACTATATACCTGGATGGGAATACAGGTCGCCAATGAAATTGAGCGACTTGAAAGCGATCCTCGCGCTGCACCCTGGGGCGCGGCCGCGCTTTATCCTGCCGGATGGCGATCAGATCCCGGCGCATTTCCACCTCACAGAAGTGGGCTTTGTGACGAAGCGCTTCATCGATTGCGGCGGGAAGCTGCACGAGACGAAGGAGACCTGCCTGCTCCAGACCTATGTGGCGGATGACGTCGAGCACCGGTTGGACGCCGGCACCTTCGCGAAGATTCTCCAACTCGGCGACCAGGTGCTCCCGCACGACGATCTCGAGGTGGACGTGGAATACGATTGCTGCGTCGTCGCGCAGTACCCGATCGCGAGCGCCGTCTACACCGACGAGCGGATCGAGATTGAGCTCGGCGCAAAGCACACCGATTGCCTCGCAAAGGAGAAGTGCGGGATTGATGGCGAAGGCTGCGGCAGCGGAGCCACCGCGGATGCGGAAGCGGCGACGAGCTGCTGCTAAAAAAGCGCCCATGGACCTGATCCAGATTTATCAATGCCTCTGTGACGTGACGCGGCTGCGCATTCTCCATCTGCTCACGCAGACGCCGCTTTGCGTCTGTCACTTCCAGGAAATTCTGGACGAGCCGCAGGTGAAAATTTCCAAGCACCTCGCGTATCTGCGCGAGCGCGGGATGGTCGTGACGGAGCGGGAACAAAACTGGGTGATCTATGCCCTGCCGGAGAAACGTGACCGCGAGCTGGAGGCGAATTTGCAGTGCCTGCAGGACTGCGTGCAAACCGACGCCGTCTTCAAGCGCGACCGGAAAGCACTGACCAAACTGCGTGCGAAGCGGGGCGACCGGAGTGTGGCCGTCGCGTGCTGTTGATGCATGAGAACGAAGGTCCTCTTCATCTGCATCCATAACAGCGCGCGCAGCCAGATGGCGGAGGCGTGGCTCAATCACATTGGCGGCGAGATGTTCGAAGCGGAAAGCGCGGGCGTCGAGCCGGGCACGCTCAACACGCTCGTGGTCGAAGCGATGCGCGAAGCCGGGCTCGATCTCTCCGGAAAGAAGACGCAGGCCGTCTTCGACGTTTTTAAAACGGGCCGGCTCTTCGGCTACGTCGTCACGGTTTGTGACGAGACGAGCGCGGAGCAATGCCCGGTTTTTCCGGGCGTCGCGACACGACTGCACTGGGGTTTCCCCGACCCATCTGTGCTCACCGGAAGTCACGACGAGAAGCTCGCGGAGGTGCGCAAGATTCGGGACGAGATTCGCCGGAAGGTGGAGGAGTGGTGCGAACAAATCCGCTCACCGCGGCGATGAGAAAATACGCCGCGGAATTCATCGGCACGTTCGCGCTCGTCTTTGCCGGCACGGGCGCAATCGTGATCGATGAAACCAGCGGCGGCGCGATCACGCATGTCGGCGTCGCACTCACTTTCGGACTCATCGTGCTGGCGATGATCTACACGCTCGGCGACATCTCGGGAGCACATCTTAATCCCGCGGTCACGCTTGGCTTTTGGATCTCGCGGCGGTTACCAGCCCGTTTGCTCGCACCCTACATTGGCAGCCAATGCGCCGGCGCGCTGGCCGCGAGCGGTACGCTCCGCCTGCTCTTCCCGCAAAACACGCTCCTCGGGACGACGCTGCCGGCTGGGTCTGCCCTGCAATCTTTCGTGCTCGAGCTCCTGCTCACCGCCATCCTTATGTTCGTGATTCTCGGCGTCTCGGTGGGCGCGCGTGAGAAAGGAATCACGGCGGGCATTGTGGTCGGCGCGGTGATTGCGCTGGAGGCAATGTTCGCCGGCCCGATCTGCGGCGCTTCCATGAACCCAGCGCGGTCGTTCGCGCCGGCGCTGCTCTCCGCACATTTAGGCAGCCTTTGGATTTACCTCACTGCGCCAGTGCTGGGCGCCGCGCTCGGCGTCGCTGCCTGCTGGTGCGTGCGCGACGACTGCAGTTCGCGGGCCTGAACGAAGAGGCGATGATCACCAACTTATCGTTCCTCACTCGCGCTGAGCTATTCCCCGGCCGCGACACGCCCGAGACGTGGTCGCAGCTCTGCGTCGATTCGTTAGACCAGCTGCTGGGTGGTCCCGGATGGTCCGCTTGAATTGCTCGGCGAGCTGCGGCACGAGCTTCGCGCCATGGGTGTCGGAACCTTTAATGACAATGCTGTCAGCGGGAGCGTCGGCATCGCGCGTCTGTAACAATCGCGTGACTAACGAGACTGCTTCGTCACCGCAGTTTTGGATTCGCCGCCGCCGAACTCGAGCGACACCGCGGCGAGGATCGCGATCCGCGGCGAATCCGCCGTGCATCCGAGAAGCGGCGCGAGACTTAGGACGGTGTGCAGGTTCGGTTTCCAATTCACGCTCGGTCCAATGACGAACTCGTTCGCGGCCGCGCGATGATCATGCTTGCGGGTTGCGTTCGTGTAACGCATCTCGGCGGCGATCTCGAGCCGGTCGGCAATCGCGAGGTAGGCAATGTCCTGAGTGAAACCGACGGCGCGTTCGCCGGCGGAGCCGAGATCGTGTTCGAAGAAGATGTTCGCCGCCCATTGCAGCCGCGGGACAAACTCCTGACCGAGCAGCAGGCGCAGTTCGTAGCCGTCGGATCGAGCACGAGCGCGTCGTGAATCGAAACGGTCTGCGATGCGGTCGCCGGTGCCGAATCGATAGGCCGCTGAGAACGCAGGGTTCAGCGGAATCTTTCCCCAGGAAGCAACCGCGTAACGAGCCCCCGCGCTCGCCTCCATTTCTCCGCTGCGATGCCGGGCGAGCCCGAGGTGGTTTTCGAAGTCGAGCTCGAAGCGATACGGCAAGCCGACTTCGATTTCCTGGGTGAGATCGTGCACCGCGCTGCCGTGCCGGAGAAGGTCGCTTTCGGAAAGAACTCCGAGGAAAACTTCGAACGGCGAAAGGACGTAGAGCTTGGTCGTCGCGGAAGCGCGGCTGCGCTCCGCCCATTGCGGCTGGCCGTAGCCGCCCGGCTCTTCAAATTCTTCCCCCGCCTCGCGCCCGCTCACTACGACGCGCGACTCGTGTTCGTCTTCAGCTCTGAGCGCCGGCTCGCTCAACATCGCAGCCGTTATCAGGCAAAGGAGGATTATGCGAAGCGACATACGGATCTGACATATAGTCGCGCTTCTTCACAAACGGGAAAGTGTAGGGGAAGCTAGCAGCTTCCCCTACAACCTCGCTTACTTAACCGGGACGAAGCCGACCTGCCCCACAATCTTCTGGCCCGCAGGACCTATCGTGAAATCGAGGAACTGCTTCGCCAGGCCGCTCGGCTCGCCATTCGTGTAGTAGAAGGTCGGTCGCGCGTAGGGGTAGCTCTTGCCTTGGACGCTTTGCACCGAAGGCAGGACGCCGTCGATCGGGAGCGCCTTCACGCCCGGTGCTTTTGTGTAAGCCATGCCGCAGTAGCCGACACCATTTGCGTTCTTGCCCACCTCCGCCGCGATCTGCTCGTTGCCTGCCATCTTTTGCGAGCCGCCGGCGTAGTCGCGCTTCTTCATCGCGAGCTCTTTAAAGTCGGAGTAGGTGCCGGAGGAAGTGTTGCGGGTGTAGATCGAAATCTTACCCCCACTACCGCCGACTGCGCTCCAATCGGTCACTTCGCCAGTGAAGATTTGCTCGACCTGTTTCTTGGTCAGCGTCTTCACCGGATTATTTGCGTTCACGATCACGGCGATGCCGTCGTACGCGACGATGGTCGGTTTCATGGTAACGCCTTTCGCACTGGCGGCGCCCACTTCCGCGGGCTTGGCGCGTCGGCTCGACATGCCGATCTGCGCGGTCCCATCAGTGATCGCCGCGATGCCGGTGGTCGAGCCTTCGGCCGCGATGTCAAAGGTGGTGCCGGGATTTTGCGCTTTGAATTGCTCGGCCAGTTGCGGCACGAGCTTGGCCCCGAGAGTATCGGAGCCCTTTAAGACAAGGCGATCGGCACGGGCTTCGGTCGCTGCGAAAGCTAGGCCTAGGCCTAAGACAAGGTGAGTGATTTTCATAAGTGATTTCCTGTTGGGTTTCGGATGTGGCTGCCTAGAACTTCACGCTCAGATCGGCCTGGAAGATGTTGTATTTGCGCAGCGGGTTCAGAGTGAAGGCATCGCCTACTCCACCCGTGCCTAACGAGCGATCGGCCTGCTGTCCGTAGCCGTAGGTGAGGTTAAAGGTGACAGCGTCGCTCAGCGCGTAGCCAGCCTGGATGGCAAAGCCCTCCATATTCACGCGACTATCGTAGAGGTCGGAGTCGACCAAGTTTGGGTCGAGCGAGAATTGCTCGGTGTGTTGATAGAAGGCCTGCAGCTGCCAGTCATGCTTCGCTTTGATTTTTCCGAAGCCAACTCCGATCTGGTAGGCATAACGTTGGTCGCCTTTATCTGGATGACCGGCGGCGCGGGCGCGTTCGTCACCTTCCAGGTTAACGGCAAAGTCGCCGAAAACGCGGATCGGAATTTCACCGACCTTGAAGCCGAACTCGGTCGGCATGTCATAGACAAGCAGGCTGTTCACGCCCGTTTGATTGAGCGCGATAACGGGACCAGTCGGGGTGCGGCGGAAGTTCGGATCGCCGGAGAAGAAGGTGTTAAAAGTGTCGCCGGTGCCAGTGTAGTTATAGAGCGTAGGCGCTACCTGGAAGTAGATGTCTTTCGTGAAGTTAACCTTCGCGCCGATCTGCCAGGCGAGGAGAAATGCATCCGTGTTCGGGATGCGATTGCCGCCGGCAATCCCGCGCGGCCCAAGCGGATTTTCCGGATTCGCGTCGTCGTAAACGAACTGGGCGAAATTGGCGAAGACATCGATCGCGATCTTGTGCGGCTCGCTTACCGCGGCAACCGCCGTGCTCTTGCCATCTTTGCTGTAAGACTCAGCCGCAGCTGCACTCGAGCCGCCGCCGCCAAAGGTGAGGTTGAAGGTGTGCTTCCATTGTTCCGAGAGACCTTCCGGATTGATGTCGGCATCCCAGACCATCAAGGTCGTGATGAGCGGGTTCGGCATGCGACCGGCAGTCAGCGTGATGTCGCGGAAGCCTTTGTAGCCGAGGTAAGCCTGACCGACGTTGATGCCGTCGCTCGTCTTGGCGAACGGGCCGTTCGCGGAGTCGTCGCCGAAAGTCACGTTGGTGGAACGCGGGTTCGAGCTCGTCTCAAGGCGCAGGCCAAAGAACCAGTCGTCTGCGAGGGTGCCTCGAATGCCGAGGCGGAGCCGATAACGCTCGCGGTTGCGCTGCGTATTTTCTCCGCGCGGCGTGATCAAATCGGGCGAACCGCTTTCCGCGGTGCGAACCTCGTAGCGCAAACGGGCGTCGCCGTAAATTTCAAGCTCGGTAATCGGCGTGGACATCTTGAGTTTGCCCGCCGGTGTGGCCGCGACCTCTTTCGTTAGTTCGCTGCGCACTTCCTCGGCTTCCTGATCCGTGATGATCCTTTTCTTCACGAGAAGATCGAGTAATGCGCCCGCGTCCTGCGCGCGCGCCGTGATGCCGCCGAGCAGCAACCCCGCTGCCGCTACGACGAAGATAAGTTGTTTTGCGAACATTGTTTCTCCTGGTTGTGCGGCGCTTGCGGCCGCGCGTTTGTTGTTTCGCCGGAGAATCTGCCGAGTGATTGTGGCAATCAGATGGCGTGAAAGTGACAATCAGGTGAACTCTCGAACCTGAACTGCCGCGTCCTTGTCTGTCCGCTTGAACCTTCGTTGATGCGCTTTGCAGAAGTGCCTCGAAGTAGCCGCATCTTTCCCCGCGTGAGTCGATAGCGACCGCTCTGCGCTCGAGCGAGCACGGTAAAGGTGGAGCGCAGCCTAACGAGCAATACCTTCACGGGGCGCAGCGAGCCATAAATCGAGGAGCAATTCACGCAGCGCGTTGCGATCATCCGCGATGAGCTTTCGCTCGTGACGATCTGCACCCGCTATTGCGCAACCGCTGTCCGCAAAGCAGCCAGAGCCATGGACCTAAGGCGACACGTGAAGAAGGGCGTTGCTGATCTTAGGCAGTCGGCGCTGCAAGGCCCCAGTAGATGGCGTGCCACACTAGACAGACGAGAGACGAAAAACGATCGGCACGAGCCAACCGAAACGCGAAACAAGGCAGCCCTCAAAGAAGTTGCTCAAGTATAGTGGCTCGACCACCCATAGAAGCACGCGGTCCCAACGCTTGGCGGCGATGTCGTGCTGCACAAAGGGCATGATCTCGTAAATCGCGACGAGGGCCGGGGTCACAGGCGTTCGAACCGTGTATCGCGCACCATCTCTCGCGAACATCTCGCGCTTTGCCTTTGCGGCGAGTTCTTGTAAAAACGCGTGCTCACTTATGAAAAGAAACACGCTTCTCCTCGTGCTCATCGTTCTCGCCGCCGCTTCACAGTGCTTCGCTGGTGCGACCGAAGTTGTCCCGGCCGGTTCGGATATGGTTTCGTTACTCACGAGCGCCGGCTTCCACGCGCGCAAACCCGAGACCGTGCAACAGCGCATGCTTTACGGTATCGCGCCGTCACATCGAATGCTGCGCGCGGGGACGCCATTCGAGCCGTTCTACGCCTACAAAGACACAGGCAATTCAGTGGCCTATGTGGGAGACGAGATCGATTACCAACGGTTTCGCCAGATTGCTGCGCAGGCCGGCTATCAACATGGCGCCTACAAGGCGATGGACATGGAACTAGACCCGGCGTGGCGCTGGTCGCAGAGCTTCCGCTAGGTATCCGCGCTCAGCGCGCTCAGCTTTTCTTCTTCGGCTTACAGCTGCCTTTGCTGCCCGGCTTCTTGCCCGGTGTCGGCTCGTAACCTGGCCAGCAACGGCTCGATTTCGTCTTGCTGCTCGCCTTCCGTTTCGGCGCTGACTTCTTGCTCTTCGATTTCGTTGCCATGCCGATGTTTCGTCAGCGTGCCAGCTTCGGACGCTTACGAGCCGCGAAGTTTCGGCAGGTGAATTGTCGCGATCATGCAACGCGCGCTGCCGCCCGCGAGTTCGATTGTTGGTAGGGCCAGCGGCACTAACCGCGCGTAGCGTTCGATCCTGCTGCGCTGTCCATCGGTGAACGCCGCTGCCGCGCGTGCCGAAAGCACGAGCAGTTTTTCGCGCCCGTTGTGGAGCTCGATCGCGTTCCCGGCGAACTCGGCGATCTGCTCTGCCGTGAGCTCGATCAGCTCCTTGCCGCTCGCCTCCAGTTCGCGGCGCAGCGCATCGCCGCCGCTAGTGATCATCTCCAATCCGGCCAGCGCGAACTCTGAGCCGACACACATCACAACGTTGGTGTGATAGATCGGCCGGCCATCTGCGCTTGCGCTGCGGAAGGTGACCGGGCGATAGGCGAAGTCGGCGCAGAAGCGATCGAGCACTTCAGGATGAGTGCGATGTGAGAGCGATGCGTAGGCGAGTTTGTTCACGTGATCGAGCACGAGGCTGCCGGTGCCTTCGAGGCAGTGGCCTTGGTCTTCGCAGGAGGAGTAATCGATCACGTCATCGATGCGATAGTCTTCGCGCAAGGCGTCGATCACATCGTGGCGCCGCTCCCGTCGACGCGCGGCGGAATACATCGGGTAAAGCGCGACGCGCCCGTCATGATGCGTGGAGAAC
>JALZAD010000232.1 GCA_030948555.1 Verrucomicrobiota bacterium
CTTTCGGCACTCCGATGAGACGGATTGCGCTGGTGACATCCTGGCGTCGCACCTTCGCAAGCGCGGCATCGACAAGATTAGGAAAGGTGGTGGCGGTGAACTGAAACGGCACGAACTCCGCGAGCTTAGCAATGTTATCCGCCGGCGAAGAGCCACCGTCGATATCGCCCGGCTGAATCACGTTATCGCCGGGGCTACCTAGTCCCTCATCCGCGAGCACGTGCGAGTTACTTAAGATATAAAGGCTGGTTGCGTCTCCGGTTTTGCGCACGAGGCAGCCGAACGTCCCCGCAGTGATGTTCACGTGGCCGATGCTGAAGCCGGGAATCGCGGGACGAACACGCATCGTATTCGACTCGGGACGAACTTCGCCGATCGCCTCTACGTCCGTCGGCAAAGCGCCCGAGACACCTGCTACCTGGATCTTCTTCGGAATGAGTGCGGCCTCGCGTAACTTTGCGCGCGGCTTCTTCTCCTTTACGTAAATCTTAAGTGCGAGCTCGCTCAGCTTCTTCCCTGCCGTGATCTTCTCGCCGATACCTAGACCTTGCACGTCGCGGCTGAAAACCCATGAGCGGTTTTCCTTGTGCGCGGCGGCGGCTGCTTCGGCGAAAGCTTCGCTGCGGAAGCTCGCCGGTAGTGCTTCGCTGATCACGGCCCCTTCCGTAAGTTGGTTCAGCGCGATGAGGAGTTGTTGTTCGGTCGTCATACGCGTCAAACCTCCGCGTAATCGCCCCAGTTCAGCCGGATCGTCCTTCCAGTCGCGAGCGACTCCGGTGCGAAGATCTCTGGGACAGCACCTTCTTCGATCGTCTTCTCGCCGGTCGCCCAATCGACCTCAAAAATGCTACGGAAGTAGCGCGCGATAGGTGCTGAGGCGAGCAGGAGTCCAGCTTCGCGGTTCTTAGTCACGGCGGAATCCGACCAATTCTGCGAGCTAACCAGGATCGATGTCCCGTCGACGATGATTGTCTTGTTGTGACAATGCACGAAGTGCTTGCGGCTGATCAGCCGAACGTTCGAGCCCAGCTTTAACCCGAAGTCACTTAGGTTCCTTATGTCCTCTGTCTCCGCGGGTGAAGCCGGATGGCCCAGGATGATTCGGAGAACGAGCTTAGGATTCTTCTTCTGCGCTTCCACCATCGCGGCGAGCAGCTTCTGCACAGCCGGCTGGCGGTTGCGGATATATTGTTGCTCGATCTCGACCGACTTGCGCGCGGACGCGAGCCACGCCGGGACGACCGTCATGTAGTTGTCCGGTGAAAGCACCGGAGTCACGCTGATCGCGCTCGCCAGCTTGAAGCGCTTGCTCGGGAAAAGCTTCGGCGCGGGGCTTGTTGGTTTCGCTCCGAAAGCCTCGATCGAAGCGGCCATCGCGTCTTCCGGCAGCGCTTCAACGCCGAGCTCCAAGGCCATATCGCCGCGCAAGACGGCGGTGAAGAACTTGGCCAGCGGCGCGCATTTTACCGCCAGGCCCATGTCGCGATTGCCGTAGGTGAAATGCTGCGGATCGCCGCCGTCCTTTTCGTTCAGCGGAATGCTCGCATCCGACCAGTTGCCGCTTTGCACCAGCACCCACTGATCGTCGATCACGATGACCTTCTCGTGCGAGGAGGCGAAGAAGTGCGCGCGCGTGCTGGCACACGATGGCGCGGGCACGCACTCGCAGCCGTGTTTCGCGAGATCGTTGAAGAGCGGCGTCTCGCCGGAACGTCCGTCGAGGTCGAGCATGAGCGAGACTTTGACGCCGCGGCTGAGCGCGCGCAGAAGCAGCTCCTTCATGTAGCCGGCGGTGAAATCGTAGATACCGATGAGGATGCTTTTCCTGGCCGCTTCGAGGAGTGGCTTGGTCACGGCGAAGGTCGATTCCGGCGATGCGTAGGCGATAAACTCGCCTTTGATCTGCAGCGGCTTGATCTTGCGAAGCGGCGGCCGCTGGAGCTGGCAAAGCCGCCCGACGATCTCGGGCTGGAACGCTCCGGAAAACGCGCGTTGCTGCGCAGACGAAGCAGTTTTGAGATGGGTTTTCACGTCCGCTCTGGTCAGAGCGTTTTAGCGAACGCGACGGCGACGCGACAGAAAATTCGCCGACGAAAATTGCTCGTTAGGCGCAGCGCGCTCAGATAAACACAGACCATGAAGCTGATCCTTTCCGCCTCCCTCCTGCTCCTCCTCGCTCTCGCCGCGCCCGCGCAAACGCCACCGGCCGCGCCCGATTCAGCCGAGCTGACCAAGCTGCTCCGCGACTTCCTTGCGGGTGCGTCGCGCAGCGATGTCGCGATGCACGATCGCTTCTGGGCGGACGACTTGATCTACACCGCGTCGTCCGGGCGCCGGAAAGGTAAGGCAGACATCCTGCGTGAGCTGCGCGCGGAAGCGAACGCGCCGAAGAAGGACGAACCGCAGGCGACCTACACGGCCGAGTACATTCGGATTCAACAATACGGCGACACGGCGATCGTCGCGTTTCGCCTTGTCGGCACGACGGACAAAGACGGCTCGAAGGAAGTAAAGAATTACCTGAACACCGGCACGTTCCTGAGGCGAAACGGCAAATGGCAAGCGGTGGCGTGGCAGGCGACCGTTCTCCCGGCGGAGCAGCCGAAGGAGTAACGACTCGTTAGGGCGAGACGTCGTAGATCTCGACCAAACCGATGCCGCTCGAGTTCGTCGGGCTGCTCAGGATAACGGTGTAGGCGCCGGGTGTGAGCTCGACCGTGATGGCGGACTCGCGATCGTTCGGAGGAGCAAGTCCGTAGAAGAGCGCGGCGCTGCCGCCGTTCTGCCATCCGGTGTTGGAGAGAAGCACCGCGCTATTGCCGTTGAAGAGCTGCAAGCGCGTGTCCTGCAGCGCGCCGGCGACGCCGAAGGAAGTGGCGAGCGACGGACCGATGCCCCGCAGCACGACGACTTTTGATCCGGGTCCATCGATGATGAAGCCGCCGATGAGAACGTCGTCGCCCGTCCCGACAAATCCGCGGGTCGAGATGCTGCCAACCTGGCCGCTCTCCGGCGTCAGATTGTAAACCTCGACCAGCGCGCGGCCGGTGGTCGCATTTTGCCCGCGGAGAATCGTGGTGAACTGGCCCGCCGGAAGCGTCGCGACGATCGCTGCTTCGCGGTCGAACTGCGGCGGGTTGCCCGTCGCTTCGATGTCGGCCCGCTGCGTGTCTTTCCAGTTGTCGTTCAAGGCGAGGATGTCGCCATTCGCGTTGTGCAAGGTGAGGAGCGGATCCGCGAGATCGTTGGCCAGCGGGAGCGATGGCCCGATGCCGCGCACGAGGACGCGCTTCGACGCATCTTTGATGGCGAAGCCGCCGATCAAAACGCTCTCACCAGTGCCGACGCGGCCGCGCGTAGAGATGCTGGCGAGACGGCCAAAGCTACTGGGCGGTGGCGGATTCGCGGGAGCGCCGTAGAGCGATCGAGCGCCGTTCACGTCGTCCGCCTGGAGACGGTCCGCGTCGTTGACGTGCGAGTTCATAATCGCGTTCACGATCTGGCGCGCGGTGTCGGGATGATCCAGCCCCAGGACGTGCCCGAGCTCATGTAGCGCAACGCGGTGAATGTCCTCGTTTGGCTGCGCGTCGAGCGTACCAAAGTACGAATCCCAGACCTTGCTGCTGTTGAATGCCATGTCGGCCTCGATGATCCGCCCGCCCGAGGCACGGACCTGCGTGATGGCGAGCGTGCGCGTGCCGAGATCATCGTTATAGATGCGCTGCTCGAACGAGATCGTCGTCACGTTGTTCGAGCTTGGCGCGACGGTGCGCGGAGACTCAACCCAGGTGAATTGCGCACGCGCGATTTGCTCATTCCACAAGCGCATCGCATTTTCGAACGACGCGTTGTAGCTCAGGCTGCCGTCCTGCAGAATGCGCGGTGCCGCGCCAAGCTGAACGTTGATGCCGATCGTTGGTCCGGGCCAACGCGATGCATCGCTTGTGACGTAGACGTAACCGAACGCAGGCGACGCAATGATTGCGAGCGCCGCGAAAACCGCGAGAGACCTCCTCAGGCGCGGCTTACTGGACGCCGAGCTTGCCGCGGATGGCCGCCTTGAAGGAGTCGACATCGAGCGGCCGTTCGACCGCGTTGCTCTGCGCTTTGGCGGTCTTTGTCTCGTCGACGCGTCCAAGCCGATCAAGATTGGTAAGCGGGTTGCCATTGTTCTCCAGCACGATATCCGCGCCCGTCTGCTTGTCTTGGTCGACATGGAAACGGCCATGCATGATGCCGACCAGCGGGATGAATTGTTTGCCGTTGTTCTCGAGGAAAAGAATGTCGCGTTCGCCCACCTTAAACTTCGGCGCGTCGCTCACCTCAAGCGTCTCATCGCCGACGGTGCCGCCGAGCATGCGGAAGGTGTAGCTCGCGCCCGGATCACCTTTCAGCGCGTCTTCCACGCTCACGGTGACGAAGGTCACGATGTGCCGGTCCGAACCTTCACCGATGAACTGCGACTTCACGTCCGTGACTGTGCCTTGCACGATCAGCTGCGCCTCTTGCACCAGTTCGTCGAACGTCGGCGGCACCACGGTAGTGGCGCGGGCGGTGGTGAGAACGAGCAACGCAGAGGCTGCCAGAAGAAGCGGACGAAGTGTTTTCATAGGACGAAACGGAACACTGATTGAACGAGCGAAAACCTCCCATTGTTTCGCGAAAAATCCATTGGAGAGGCGCATGTTTAAGGCTCGAGATCGTAGACGTCGACGAGGCCCACACCGGTCGCGCCATTCGCCCCGCGAACGACCGCGGTGTAGTTGCCCGGCGCGAGCGTCGCGATGACCGCGCTGTCGAGTGCGCTGGTCGGCGCCTGGCCGCTGATTGAAATGTCGCTGACCTGCGGGCTGTTCACCCAGTTGTCGTTGACCGCGATCAGATTGCCGCTGCCGTCGTGGACCTCAAGGATCGGATCCGCAACCACGCCCTTGACCAGGCTTGCGAGCGAAGGTCCGAGACCGCGAATGATCACGCGCTTGCTCGCGGACCCCTGCACGGCAAAGCCGCCGATCATGACTTCGTCACCGACGCCGATGCGTCCTCGCGTCGAGAGGCCGGTCATACGCGTAGCCGGCGCGTCCATTTCATAGCCTTCCACGAGTGCGACGCCTTGCGTGTTGTTCGCGCCGCGGATGATCGCGGTATACGAGCCCGGATTCAGCGTCACGAGGAGCGCCGCTTCGGCGGCATTCGGCGGCGCTTTTCCAGTCGCTAAAATCTGCGCCGCTTGCCCGCCGGCCTGCCAGTTGTCGTTCTGCGCGATGATTGCTCCGCTCGCGTCATGCAGTTCGAGAACGGGATCCTGCAAGGCGCCAGCGACGCCGAACTGCGCGAGCGTCGGACCGATGCCGCGGAGCAGCAGCGTCTTCGGCTGCGTGCCCTTCAAGGTGAAGCCGCCAATGAGAACGTCGTCATTCAAGCCAACGCGCATGCGCGTCGAGATGCTGACCAGGCTGGAACTCGGCGTCTGGTCCGGTTGGATGACCACGGTGGAAACGCCATACATCGCCTGCGCACCAGCGATGTCGTCGGTCGCGAGCACTTCGCGGTCGCTCGTCAGCGCATTCATGATCACGTCGCCGTTCGCGTGATTCAGGCCCAGCGCGTGTCCGAGTTCATGGAGCAAAACGCGGCGAATATCGGCCGTCGCATAGCCCGAGCTGCCGAAGTGGAGCGGACCGCGATAGGAATCGAAAGTCTGCGCGCTGTTAAAGAGCACGTCCGCTTCGACCATGTTCGAGCCCTGCATGATGTAATAGGTCACCGCGAGGGTGCCGCTGCCGAAGGCCTGGCCGAAAACGGTGTTCGAGAATCCCACGGTGTTGACGCGATCGCCCGAGCTCAGCGGCGCGCCCGAGTTCATCACGCCCGTGAATTGCACCCGCGCGACCTGCTGGTTCCATGCGTCAAGCGCAGGCGCGACGGCGGCGTTCCAGTTGGTATTCCCGTCAGTCAGCGTGCGACCCGCCGAGCCGAGGCCGAGCTGCATCACGATGGGTCCGCTCGCCCAGCTTTTTCCATTCAGCACATAGGCGTTCGCCGTTGTCGCGGCGCAGGCAAGCAATGCGCACGCAGAGACGAGGAGGCAGCGGGAAAGAGCCCGGCTCGTCAGCAACGGAAGGGTATGGCAACGAAACGTCATACATCCTGTAAAAGCAGAAAACATGCACACGCTCGGCCGGATCAATCCGGCGCGACGGGTCGGAGCGGCCGCGGACAACGGCGCAGCCCGGAAGGCAGCGAGGCAGTTCAGCCCCGCCGTTTAGGGGACGATGAAGATCTGTTTGGTGTACGGATCTTTCGCTTTGTCGCCGGCTTTGTAGCCGGTCACGTCAATCATTCCTCCATTCGAATCGAGGCTGTAGACGTAGCCAGGTCGACCCGGCACCGGCCGGGCAACTGGAAATTGAGCGGGCTGACTCGCGGCTGCCCGCGGCGTCGCGCTCGGAGTCGTTTTGCGCACCGTGGCCTGCGGGCGCGCCGTCGTGGTCGCAGTCGGAGCGTGAGCGGTCGTGGCCGTCGTCTGGCGGCGCGTAACCGGCGGCGGCGTCACTGGTGGCTCGACCGGATAACCCGGATTCGAGACGTCAGTTGTTGTCGTCGTGGTCGTCGTCGTCTCGTCGCCGGAATCGATCTTGTGGCGGATGTAACTCGCCGGCGCGTCCATGACGCGGAACGACGTGACCGCCACCTTCTTTGCGGTGTGACATCCGGTGAAAACCAGACCGGCAGCGATTACGAACCACAGCGTGCGAGGCATCGGGGGCCATCTTTTAGCGGATTCTTCTGCAAACGCCAGACGAATTCCGAGCCGACGCGAAGAAGTTCAGCGCAGTGGCGTTGGATAGACCGCCGGGCTCACGTTGCCGTCCTTGTCGACCGCGCAAACGCCGAAGAGCACGTTGTCTTTCGAGAGCTTCGGAAAAGTGAATTGCGTCACGTTGCCGACGTTCTCTTTGTGCTCCCAAAGCAGCGCTGTCGTGTCGCGCCAGACCACTTCGTAGCCCGCTACATCCGGTTCGGGATTCGCGCGCCATTGCAACGTCGTGCTGTTCGTCAGCTCCTTCGTCTGCACCTTCACTTCCTGCGGCGCAGCCGGCGCGGAGGAGAGCGCGCCGAGCGCCGCTGCGTTTACCCGCGCAACGTTCGCGATGTAATCGAAATCGCAGAACTCGGGCAGGTCACCAATCTTCACGCCGTTCTCTTCGCGCAGGTCCTGGTGCTGATGACGAAAGTCCTCTTTCGGCTCGGTGAAACGCACCGCCGCGAACCCGGCATCGAGGAACGGCGAATGATCCCCACCGCGCAGATAACGATCGCGGCGATAGATGATGTTCACCGTGAAATCGGCCATGTACTTCTCCGCTTCCGTCTTGATGAACCGCGCGAGCTCGCGGCTCGGGCTGTCGTTTTCGCCGCCGGTCTGCAGCAAGGTGCGCATCGCTTCCGGCATCTCGCCTTTCATCGGCGGCACGCCTTCCGCAAAGAGGCGGACGTGCGTCTTGTCGATCGTGCCATCGTCGCCGCGTGAGCTGCCGATGATGTCGTTCGTGAACATACCCGCGATGTTCCAGTTCTTCTCCTTCGCGGTCTGCGCCCAATGCGCCGCACCAAGGAGCCCTTGCTCTTCGCCGGGGACGGCCATGAACACGATCGTCGCGTCCCAATTGCGCTTTGACATGACGCGCGCCATCTCCATCACGGCGGACACGCCCGAGGCGTCGTCATTCGCGCCGGGCGCATCCGCGCTTGCGTTCATGATGTCAGTCACGCGCGAGTCGTAATGCCCGCTTACGACATAGATGCGATCGCGCGCTTCCGGCTGAGAACCGGGCAACGTCGCGACCACGTTGACGAGCTGCGCCGGCTGCTGAATGCGCGGCCCCGGCTCTTGGGTGAACTCATCCATCGTGACCTGAAGACGCCCGCCGGATTCTTTGCTGTAGCGCTCGAACTCCGATTGAATCCAGCGCCGCGCCGCGCCGATGCCGCGCGTCTCGCTGTTCGGATCCGAGAGCGTGTGGCGCGTTCCGAAGCTCACCAGCTTGCGATCGATCGCCTCGATGTTCTTCGCCGAAATCTCCTTCACTGCTTCGACGATCTGCGGGTTCAAACGCGGCGTCTCCGTCTTCTCAGCTCCACATGTTGAACCGATCAGACTAACGAGAAGAAGAGAGAGAATTGCGGCGCGCATCCTTACCTCTACACCCGCAGCGCCGCTTGCAAATCAGCGATGAATTCGTCCATCCGCGCCTCGCTCGTTCCCCACGAGCACATCAACCGGTAAACATTCGGCTCAACGAATTTGTAGAAATGCCAGCCGCGGCCATGCAGGTCCGCCACGACCGCCTCGCGAAGCGGAATGAAGAGCGCGCTCGCTTCGCGCGGAAAGGCCGGCGCGAGGCCGAGATCGCGCAGCTTTTTTTCGAGCAACGCCGCGGATGCATTCGCGCGTTCCGCATTCCGCAGCCACGCGTCATCGCTCAGCAATCCACACCAGGCCGCGCTCAGGAAGCGCATTTTCGAAGCGAGCTGCGCCGCCTGTTTCACGCGGTAGTCGAACTCCTCCGCGAGCGCCTTGTTGAAGAAGACAACGACCTCGCCGCCGCCCGTACCGTTCTTTGTCCCGCCGAAGCAGAGGACGTCGAACCCGAGCTGCCATGTGATCTCTTTTGGTGCGCAGCCTAACGAGGCAATCGCGTTCGCGAAGCGCGCGCCGTCCATGTGCAAAAGCAACGAGCGCTCGCGCGCGAACTCGGTGACCTTCGCAAGCTCATCGCGCGAGTAGAGCGTGCCGAATTCCGTCGCATTGGTGACACTGAGGAGGCGCGGCTTCGATGAATGCACGTCGCGATATTTGTCCAGCGTTTCGCTGACTGCGCTGAGATCGAGCTTGCCGTTCGCGCCGCCAACCGGGAGCAGCTTCGCGCCGCCCGACATGAACTCCGGTCCGCCGCATTCATCGGTCTGGATATGCGCGCGTTCATGACAAAGGACCGCGTGATAAGGCCGGCACATTTGCGCGATCGCGAGCGAGTTCGCGGCCGTGCCGTTGAAGACCATGAAGACCTCGCAATCGGTCTCGAAAATCTCGCGGACTAATTCACGCAAGCGGCGCGTCCACTTGTCGCCGCCGTATGACTCGTCAGTGTCGTTGTTCGCCTCGACCAGCGCCTGCCACGCTTCGGGCGAAATGGCCGCCGTGTTGTCGCTCGCGAAATCATATCGATGCCGAATCATGTGCGACGTTAGCGCACTTCAGCGTCGCGTCATTGATCGCGGCGCAACACCCGTACAGCAGATCGCCTGGCGGCAACCTCGAAGCTCCTACGCACGAGCCACCGCCAGGCGAATCGCCTCTACTGTTCCCTAACCTCTAGGTGCAACCACGCAGTAGAAAGAAAAGAAGGAGGATCGGAACCGGAACCCCCAAAAGCCAGAGCAGCATGTAACCGGCTGCGCCTTTTTCGCCGTCTTGATTGGTAGATTTCATGGTGAACCGCCTTTCAACAAAGATTTCGGATACGACGTTTTGCGCGAGCGTGTCGGCCCGCATTTTCGCTGGAAAATTTTCCGCGCCGCGCCGCGGCAACTTCCATCGAAGGAGAACGCGCAGGACCTTTGCCGAAGCACGCAGCTGACAGTAAGCTCGCGCCATGAGTCCTCTGCAGATGGAAACCGAGCGGCGCGGCGAGCAGATCTTCGAGCTCGTCGATCGTCATCCCGAATCGATCTTTACCAAGGCCGGGTTCTATCAACGGATGATGGCGCTCTCGATGAAAGACGAGGCGTTTAAGGTGCAGATGTTTCGCTTCGTCGACGTGCTCGCGTCGATTCATCGGCCGAAAGACATCGTCCAGCATTTCGACGAATACCTCAGTGGCCTGCAAAACGGCTTTGGCCCAATGCTGAAGCCCGCGATCCGCTTGTCGCACATCTTCCCGGTCATCGCCGGCCCGTTCATGCGCTGGAACGTCTCGGGCATGGCGCGGCAGTTCATCGCCGGTCGTGACTCGCAGGATGTACTGAAGACCTTGCGCGAGAAACGCAAGCAACGCATCGGCTTCACTGTCGACTTGTTAGGCGAAGCCGTTGTCAGCGAGGAAGAGACGGAAGAATACGCAACCCGCTGCCTGGAGCTACTAAACGGCCTCACCGCCGAGACCAAGGGCTGGACAGATCCGTTAGGCAAAAACGCCGAACTCTTTCCGGTCGTGAATGTGTCGGTCAAGATCTCCGCTCTTTACTCCCAGATGAACCCGGCCGATCCGGCCGACGCGATCGCGCATCTCGCGCCGAAGCTGCGCCCGATCCTGCGCCGCGCGCAAGAACTTGGCGCCTTCATTAACTTCGACATGGAGAGCTACGCGCATAAAAACGCGACGCTCGATCTGTTCAAGGCGCTCTTCACCGAAGACGAATTCAAGACGTGGCCGCACGCCGGCATTGTCATCCAGGCTTACCTTCGCGACGCCGAGAAGGACCTGCGCGACCTGATTCAATGGGGCCGCGAGCGCGGCACTCGTTTCACGGTTCGACTGGTGAAAGGCGCCTACTGGGACTACGAGCGAATTAAGTCCGCACAGAACGGCTGGCCAGTTCCGGTCTGGCAACAGAAGCCGGAGAGCGATGCGAACTACGAAGTCTGCACGCGGATCCTGCTCGAGAACGAAGACATTGTTACCTCCGCTTTCGGTTCACATAACGTCCGCAGCATCGCCCACGCACAGGCGCTGGCCGAGCAGTTGGGCATTGATAAGAGCCGCTTCGAGTTCCAGCTCCTTTACGGGATGGCCGGCCCCATCAAACGCGCGCTGGTCGAGATGGGTTACCGCGTCCGCGAATACTCACCTGTCGGCGAGCTACTGCCAGGCATGGCTTACCTGGTCAGGCGCTTACTCGAGAACACGTCGAACGAAGGGTTCTTGAAGGCGAAGTTCTCCGACAAAGCTTCTGCTTACCAACTACTCCGCGACCCGAAGACGCTCGTTCGGCAAACGCCCGGACAACAGAGAAACGGTCACCACGTTGAGCCGGATGGTTCGCGGAACGGCTACGCCCATCCAGGTAACACTCGCGAGACGCCTCCCGGCGACAGCTACGAAAACGCGCCGCTGGTGAACTTTGTGCATCGCGAAGCGCAGGACAAAATGCAGACTGCCCTGCGCGACGTTCGCTCTCGTTTCGGCACCCAATATCCAGCCGTGATCAACGGCCAGAAGGTCAGCACGGGTAAGTGGATGCCATCGGTCAATCCTACTAATCCTAGCGAGGTCGTTGGCTCGGTCGCAGAAGCTGGCGTTCCAGAAGCGGAAGCTGCGGTCAAAGCCGCGGGCGATGCTTTCAAGGACTGGTGCCGCGTAAGCGTCGAGCATCGCGCCCAATTACTCGAGCGGGTCGCGGAGATCATGGATCGCCGACGTTACGAGCTATCCGCCTTTGAAGTTTACGAAGTCGGCAAGCCATGGGCCGAAGCGGACGGCGACATCCGCGAAGCGATCGACTTCCTTCTCTTCTACGCGCAGCAAATGCGCATCATGGGACGTCCGAAGCTAACTCAGCACGTCCTCGGCGAAGAGAGTTACCAGCACTACTGGCCGCGCGGCGTCGCGCTGGTCATCGCGCCATGGAACTTCCCCGTCGCCATTCTTACCGGCATGGTCTCCGCCGCGCTGGTCACGGGCAACACCGTGATCATGAAGCCAGCCGAGCCTTCTTCTGTCACGGGCGCCCTCCTCATGGAGATTTTCGAAGAAGCAGGTGTGCCGCCCGGCGTTCTTAACTACCTGCCAGGCCACGGCTCGGTTGTGGGCCAGCATCTGGTCGATCACCCGGAAGTAGTCATGATTGCGTTCACCGGATCGCGCGAGGTGGGTCTGCGCATCTGGGAGTCGGCCGGTAAGACCAAACCCGGCCAGCGTGAACTTAAGCGCGTCGTTTGCGAGATGGGCGGCAAGAACGCCGTCATCGTCGATTCCGATGCGGACCTCGATGAGACGATCGTCGACACGGTTTACTCCGCGTTCGGTTACCAGGGCCAGAAGTGTTCTGCTTGCTCGCGCCTGATCGTCCTCGAAGAGAATTACGATCGCGTGGTGCAGCGCCTTATCGCCGCGACCGCCAGTTTGCGCACCGGCAACCCGGAAGCGCCGGGAATCACAGTAGGTCCAGTCATCGAAGAGAAAGCCTACAAACGGATTAAGGAACGCATCGAACACGGTAAGATGGAAGCAACCATCGCTTACCAGGCGACCGACATTCCCGCGACCGGCTACTTCATTCCGCCTACCATCTTTACGGATGTGAAACCCGACTCGCGTCTTGCCCAGGAAGAGATCTTCGGGCCTGTCCTAAGTGTGATCAAAGTGCGCGACCTGGACGAAGCGATCGCGGTCGCGAACGGAACGAAGTACGCGCTCACCGCCGGGTTCTTCTCGCGTAGTCCTGCGAACATCGAGCGGATTAAAGGCGAGCTGGAGGCGGGCAATGTTTACATCAACCGCTCGTGCACCGGCGCCGTCGTAGGACGGCATCCTTTCGGTGGATTTAAGATGAGCGGCGGCGGCACGAAAGCGGGCGGCTCCGATTACCTCCTTAACTTCATTGTGCCCCGCGTTGTGACGGAGAACATCATGCGTCACGGCTTTGCGCCCGACACCACTCCGCAGTTCCGCGAAGAGTTCCTCGGTCGCTGGAGTAAGGCGCCGATGACTAAGTCGCTGCGCAACGGCCAAAGCTAGCGCCCAAGCCGGAGAAGAACTTTGTCCGCCGGCGCGCTGTGAATTTCGGCTGATCGCGCTTACACTTAGACCATGGGTTTGGGGACACGCTGGGCTTCGCTGATGCGCATGGTTGGCTT
>JALZAD010000240.1 GCA_030948555.1 Verrucomicrobiota bacterium
GTGGCGCACTTCGCTGGTATCACCTGCTTTGGACCAGAGCTTTGTGCCAGGCGGAAGGGATTCGCCTAGGAACTCTTTGACCTGGTTCTCGTCGGGGCGCGGTGGATCGAGCGGGCGTTCGAGGAGAGTTAGCATCGCTTCGCTCGCTTCTGGTGAGATGGCGCGTTTGCGGACGATCCAGTCCATGAGTGAGGCGATGGAGTTCGCGCTGGCGCGGTTGCGGTTCTCCTTGTTCGGGCCGAGGAGCTGAATCTCGCGGCCGTAGGGACCGAAGCTCCAGGGTTTCATCATCGCGCTGATATCGTAGCCTGACGACTCGAAGTGGCGATTGAGGGCGCGGCGGCGGGCGATGAAGTCGTCGAGGGCTTTGCCTTCGAGCTCGGGGCCGGCGGTGGTGTTGGTCAGGATGTCGACGAGGTAGGCGGTGGCGTCGTTGTCGGAAAGGTGGATCATCTCGCGCAAGGCGCGGTCGATCTCGGACGAGTGCTTCCCCTGTTGGAAGATGCCGACCATGAAGAAGAGCTTGATCACCGAGGCGGGATAGAACGGCGCGTCACCGTGGTAGTCGGCGCGAACGGGCGCGTCGGGGTTGGTCAGGTCGATGATGCTGAGGGCAAGGTTCTCTGGAGTTAACTGCGGGAACTCCTTCATCGTCTCCTCGGCGGTGCGCGCGAGCGCCTGGCCTAACGAGTCGTCGGTTGGAACAGCTACGAACTCGCGGAAGTCAGCTCGTGCAGCGCTGCATACAGCAAATAAGACATAGCAGAGAAGAACTTTGAATTCGGAAGCCATGAACCCAGGAACTCTCATCTGTGCTTATCCTGGCTTTCTGGTTTCCGAATTGGTTCTCCTCACGAAAAGCGGTCTTCCGTCCAGGGATCGGCGGTGTTGCTGTAACCGCGCACTTCCCAGAACCCGAGCTTGTCCTCCGCGCTGAACTCGATCGAGCGGATGAACTTGGCGCCTTTCCAGGCGTAGAGCTTCGGGATGATGACGCGGGCCGGGCCGCCGTGATCGCGCGGGAGAGGCTGGCCGTCGTACTTCGTGGCAATGAGGACGTCGTCGTCCATCATGTCCTCAAGGCGGACGTTGGTGGTGTAGCCGTCGTAGCTAGTGAAGAGGACGTGCTTCGCTTCGGGTTTTGGCCTAACGAGTTCTGCGAGGGTGAAGAAGGCAACGCCATTCCAGCGGACGTCGAACTTGCTCCAGGTGGTGACGCAGTGGAAGTCGCTCACGTCTTCGAACTGCGGGAGAGCGTTGAATTCTTCCCAGGTGAAGGTCTTCGGATTTTCCGCGAGGCCGCCGACCTCCAGTCGCCATTCCGCGAGCGGGATCTCGGGCTTGATGCCGAGGTCCAGGATGGGAAAGCCCGGCGTGAGATGTTGACCGGGAGGCAGGCGATTTTCCGAGCGGAAGGTCGGCTTCGCTTTGCCCGCCATCTTGCGCGCGAAACGCTCCTTTCGCTCAATGAAGCTCGGATTACTCACGGCAGAAATCAGACAGCATTCCGGCAATTAACAAGATGCGTTCGAGCGGATCCGAAGAATAGATGCGTCGTGAAATCGCGGAGTGAAGCGGGCGCCTTAGACATGCTCAGAACTCAGGAGGTCCAAAGCTTCGGTGTGAGGTGCCTCGCCGTCTGCGCGGCTCGGGATGACCGGGTTTGCCTAACGAATGATCGTTAGTCGCGCGTCGTGAGCAGCTTGATCGCGTCGCGCAGTTCCGCGGCGCGCTCGTAAAGCTCGCTCGCGATCGCAACTTCCATCTCGCGCTGCATGATCTCGAGCTTGGTCAGCGGGCGCTTCGAGCTGACTTCCTCAAGCCACTCATCGAGGAACGCGATCTCGGAGCTCTTTTGCGCGAGCTCGGGGAAGTTCGAGTTCTGGAAGAACTCTTCGATCGCATCGCGGCCGCGTTCGATTTCGCTCATAGCGGCGCCGAACTTTCCGTCCGCGAGAAGGATCGAGGCCTTTGCGCGGGTGTTCATCATGAGCACGTAGGGACGGAACTGCTGGAAGCTCCAGGCGAGTTCTTCGCGCTCCGTGTGCTCGGCGACAAAGGCGAAGAGATCGAGGTTGCGCTGCGTGTCGCGGATGACAGCGGCGAAGTCGTTGATCTGAAAGAGGCTCAGGTAGCGGTGATAGTACTGGATGCCTTCCTGCTGGAGCTCGTTGCACTGCTCGGCGCTAAGCTCGTAGGTGTCGCCGCGTGCTTCGGCCCGCGCTGCGCGACGCTCGTGATACTGGAGGAGCGACTCGCAATTGTGCGGCCGATTGCCATCTGGCCGACCGGACATCTCCATCTGGAGCATGCCGAGATCGATGCGTAGCTGCAGCTTCTCGCGCCCGTCGAGGCCGAGAATCTTGCGCACTTTGATTGCGCCTGACTCGTGCGGCCAGTCGTTCAGAAGCGTGTTCAGGTCGAGGCTCATCTGGTTAATGGTCGTTTGCAGGCTCTCTTATTGTCAATCGATACGCAGGCGCCGTTTGGCTTCAAAATGTTCGCTCCGCGGCACACACTGAGACGCTAGAAGGCGCGGGTCTGTTCAATCATCCGCCATGTTCGCTGCGTCATTTCGCTCAAGGTGTTTGCGACGTGCGGAAGCGCCGTTGCTCGTGTTGAATGAGCGCTCGTGGAGCAGGAGATCGACACCTTCATCCGCTACCTCGCGGTGGAGCGCGGGCTTTCCGACAACTACCAGTTGTCGACCCGCCGCTCGCTCGCTGAGTTCGCCGCGTGGTGCTCGAAGGCGCGTGAGATCACGAGCGCGCGCGAGATCACGTTGCCGGTGATTAGCGACTACCTGGCTGATCTGAAGCGGCGCGGTCTGGCGGCGTCGTCGATCAAACTGGTCGTCGTCGCGATCAAGATTTTCTTCCGCTTCCTGCTCGCGAAGGGCCGCATCGAGCGCGACCCAACGGAGACCCTGAGTCTGCCGCGCATCGAGCGTTATCTGCCGGAAACGCTGAACGAGCTGCAGGTCGAACAGTTGATCGAGAGCATCAACACGGCGCACCCGCTCGGCTTGCGCGATCGCGCGATCCTCGAGCTGCTCTACGCCAGCGGGCTGCGCATTTCCGAGCTGGCCAATGCGCGGCTCGAGAACTTCAACACGGAAGAGCGCATCCTGCGCGTGACGGGCAAAGGGAACAAGACGCGGCTGGTGCCGGTCGGCGCCAAAGCATGCGAGGCGGTGGCGGCGTATGTCTCCGCAGAGCGGCCCCGACTCGTTAGGCCAAAGACCGGCAGCGAGATCTTCCTCTCCTCGCGCGGCACGAAGCTCACCACGGTGCGATTGTGGCAAATCGTGAAGCAGCGCGCGCAGCAGGCGGGCTTGGAAACCAACGTGTATCCGCACCTCTTGCGACACAGCTTCGCCACTCACCTGCTCGGCAACGGCGCCGATCTGCGCATCATCCAGGAGATGCTCGGACACGCAGACATCTCGACCACGCAGGTCTACACGCATGTCGATCAGCAGCGACTGAAAGCGGTGCATCGGAAGTTTCATCCGCGGGCCTAGGGTGCGTTGCGGACTCGCGGCTGTGCGAGAGGCCGCCTAGACTCCGCCGATGATTAAACGTCTGTTGCTCGTCCTCGTGCTCGCCGCCGCGGCGGCGTTCGCCATCTGGCTCGGCGTGCGCGGCGGGTCGCCGAAGATCTCGAGCACAACCGTGACGGCATTGCTGCCGAAGGAGACGGTGGCGCTCTTTCACGTGCCGGATGTGCGAGAGGCGCGCGCGCAGTGGCACACCTCGGATCTCTACAAGCTTTGGCGCGAACCGGAGGTGCAGGCGTTTCTGCAGAAGCCACTCGCGGCGGGCGGATCCAGCGCGGCGGCGAGCGAGAAGTTGCAGCAGCTCGATGCGCTGCACATCCGCGACGTTTTTCTCGCCCTGCTGGCGGGCGATGAGAACAGGCAGCGCTTCGTCGGCGGGTTTCGCTTTCACGGCAGTCATGAAGATGTGGAACGCGCGATCGGCGACTGGCGTGATCGCGCTGGCGCGGGAACCGGTGCCGGGCAGCACGAAACGGTCGACTATCAGGGTCACCAGATCGCCGTGGTTAGCGAAGGCGCGCTCAAGGTGGCTACCAGCTACGATCGCGACTGGTTTTTCGCTGCGAATGATCTCGCCGCGATGCAGGCCCTGCTCGACCGAGCAGACGGCCGGGTGAGTGACGCGGCGGGTGCGTTAGCAGCAGACGACGAGTTCAACGGGGCGATGAAGCATATGCCGCAGCGATACGTTGCGTTCGGCTACACGCGTCTCGACCGCTACTTCGACAGACTCGCATCGATCACAGCGGATCGTGGTGTCAAGGCGCGCTTGGATTTCCTCCGGCGGATACACAGCGCGGCAGCTGCGATCAGCTTTGATGAAGGAAAGCTGCGCGACGTGCTTTTTGTCGCGATGCCGAAAGTCCCGGAGCAAGGAGAGCTGACGCGATCTTCCCTCGCCTTCACGACCGCGGATTCGTTTCTCTACCTCGCGGCTTTACTAGACTTTCCGGACGACAGCGGTGGTGCGGCTGCTACCACGAAAGGTGTTTTGTCGAATCTGGTGCCGACCGGCGTTACTGCGGCGGATTGGAAAGCTGCTTTCGGTGCGGAGCTGGGTCTGCTTTCCGACTGGACCGCAAACGCACGCATGCCAACTCTGCTCCTGACCCTGCCGGTCAAGGACGGCGCAAAGGCGCGGGAAATTGTTCGTGGGGTGACGCTCGGCAACGCGGGTGAAGACGGTCGATGGACAATCTCCGACAAGGCCGGCGTGCAATACGCCGTCCAGGCGCCGAGCAGTCCGATGGTCCCCGTCTCCGCGACCGTTGCCGTCTCCGATCAACTCCTGGTTGCCGGGTCCGATCCACTGCTCGTCGAAGCCGCCATGTCGAGGAACAATGGGCAAACCGGAGGTCTCGTATCGACGGCACCATTCAAAACCGCGCAGGCCGCGGTGGCAGCACCGAAGAGCGCGTTTGTTTACGTCGACGCAGCGCTGCTCTACACACGGCTCGACGCGGCGATCCGGCCAATGCTCGTGATGGCGTCCGCATTCATGCCGTCGCTGGTTGAGACGATCGATATCTCGAAACTCCCGGCGGCGGAAACGGTAGCGAGACACCTGAGTCCAGTGGTCCTGACCCAGTCCTACGAAACTGACGGCTATCAAACCGCGTCGATTGGCACTGTGCCTTTCCTCGGGCTGGCCGCTGCCACGATCGTCGCAGCGAACGCCGGCACAGACCTTTATCGCCGGTACTTCCCCTCGCCCAACGCGAGTTCAGCGGGCTCGCCTTCCGCGCCGATCATCCCCGCGCCTGCCATTCCTCCCATCACCCCGTCGCCAACTCCGCACGGGCCGTGACCGAATGGCACGCGGAGCGCGGCCTCGCCGTTGCTGAAAGCGTTCACAGGGGCGCGTTTCATTGCAGAACGCCGAGAAAACTGCTGCGGAAGAACCCAAATATGCTATCGTCAGCGACCTTATGGCCATCCTGAAGAAAAATGCTTTTTCCCGCCGAGTTCCTGACCTCGTAACCGAAGAGTTAGTCGCGGTTTTGTGCCGCCGCTCCTCGTTCGAGTTCAAGCAACTCTTCGACATCGTGCACGAAAATCTCCGTGCCCGTAACGCCGCTAGCGGTGGCGAGGAAATGCTGCGCCTCCGTGCGTATGAAAAGCTTCAGAACCTCGTCGCTCGTGGCGCGGTGAAAAAGGACGGGAAGAAATACAAAGGTCTTCCGGCCGCTCTCAAGCAGGCCATCGCTCCGCAGAACGGCCACATTCCGGCCCTCGCCGCGAAAACCGCAGCTGCCAAGTCAGCTCCGGCCGCCGCGAAGTAGCCTTGCCTTTCAGCGGAGAGGAGACTCGACCGCATGCTGCGCGATTATCTGCCGATTCTGCTTCAGATCCTGGTGGCGATTGGGTTTGCCGCCGGTGCTCTGATTACCAGCGTCCTGCTCGGGAAAGCCGGCAAGCGGACGCAGATCAAGGACTCACCCTACGAATGCGGCATGGTGCCGCAGGGCGAAGCGCAGCCGCGCTTCAGCGTGAAGTTCTATCTCGTGGCGATGCTCTTCATCCTGTTCGATCTTGAGATCGTCTTCATGTATCCGTGGGCGGTCGTTTATCGCGAGTCGCTCATGCACGGGAAAGGCATTCTCTGGAGCATGCTTAGCTTCGTGACCATCCTAATGGTCGGCTACATTTACGCGCTGAAAAAAGGCGCGCTCGACTGGAAAAAGTAAGGCGTTCGCGCGGCAGGCGGACGTTCAATCTGCGCAGGGGTTTACTGCTTGCGCGAGTAATCTTCCGCGCCTAAACCTTACGCCATGGTCCACCACATCGCCCTCTTCAAGCTCAAGCCGGAGGTCACACCGGCGCGCGTCGAGGAGATGATGATGAACACCCGGATGCAGCTCCTGAAGATCCCGGAAGTGCTTAGCATTAAGTGCGGAAAACGGATCAACCAGGAGATGCATTGGCCGTTTTTTGTCGCGATCGACTTCGAGTCGATGGACAAGTTTGAGATCTTTCGTGAGGACCCGATCTACGTGAAGTACGTCGAGGAGATCATCAAACCGAACGTCGCCGAGACGGTCGATCTCGATTTCGAGATGGATCCCGGCAAAGACGTCCAGTTCTCGTAGCTCGCGTTGCATCACTCTCCGCGTCGCAAGGAAGAGTAGAAGTAGGCGGCGAGGAAGATAAGGTGAGCGCCGCAGACATGCGGCTTGGTTATCTCTACTCGCGTTACCCGGTGCTTTCGCAGACGTTCTGCGACACGGAAATGCTCGAACTCGAGCGCCGCGGTGTTGAGCTTGTCATCGCCTCGATGTATCCGCCGAAGACATCTATCCGGCACGAGTATCTTGCTCACTTGCGCGCTCCGGTGCACTACGCGCCGGAGAAAGGTGCCCTCGAGGAACTTGTCCGGAAAGCAAAGCGGAAAAGCCGCTGGCCAAGGGTCCTCATCGCGCAGCACGAGGAGAAATACGGGCCCGATTACAAGGCGGCGTTGCGCGCGCGTAACGCGCTCTTCTTTGTCGATCTTTTCGAGCGCGAGAAGGTGCACCACATCCATGTGCATTTCGCGAACCGCGCGGCGCACACCGCGCTCTTCGTGAAGGCGATCAGTGGCATCCCTTTCAGCATCACTGCTCACGGACAGGATTTCATGACCGATCTCGGGAGCGCCGAACTGCTTTGCGAGATCTGCGCGGGCGCGGAGTTCATCGGGGCGGAGACGGATTACAGCCGCGACCTGCTCGCGGCGAGCTGCCCTGAATCGGCTGCTAAAATCTTCCGCGTCTACAACGGAATCGCGCTCAGAAAATTCTCGCCGGAGACCGCCCGCGCACCGGGTCCGCTGCGCTTGCTCAGTGTTGGTCGGCTGGTGCAGTTCAAAGGCTTCGACGTGCTGATCGATGCCTGCGCGGAGCTTCGCCGGCAGGGTCACGAGTTCGCTTGCGAGATCATCGGCGAAGGCGAGTTGCGCGGAGAATTGGAAGCTCGCATCACGCGACACGGACTCGGATCGGACGTCACGTTGTCGGGCGAACGTTCGCAGGATTACGTCCTTCAAGCGTTCGCCAACTGCGACGTCTTCGTGCTGGCGGCAAAGGTGGATGACCGCGGCGCGAGCGACGTTTTCCCGACGGTGATCGCCGAAGCGATGACGAGCGGAAAGCCCGTGGTCTCGACGACAGTGGCGGGAATTCCGGAGCTCGTTGTAGATGAGGAAACTGGATTGCTCGTCGGCCCGAGCGATCCGCTGGCGCTCGCGAAATCAATCGGACACCTCATCGACCACCCGCAACTTCGCGAGCAAATGGGCCGCGCCGGCCGCACGCGGATCGAGACGCATTTCACGATCGAGCATACGATTGAGCCGCTCTTGCAGCGTTTCACCGGCACGCCGATAGCTCCCGCTGCGTCACGATGAACAAAAAAGCGATCCTCCTCGCCGGCGGCGCGGGCACCCGCCTCTACCCGCTTACGCAGATCGTCTGCAAGCAACTCCTGCCGGTCTACGACAAGCCGATGATCTGCTATCCGCTGGCCACGTTGATGCTCGGCGGCTTGCGCGAAATCCTGATCATCTCAACGCCGAAGGATCTACCGATGCTGCGTGATTATCTCGGCGACGGGTCACGGCTCGGCATCGAAATCCAGTATGCCGCGCAGCCGAAGCCGGAGGGCATCGCGCAGGCGTTCCTCATCGGCGCCGACTTCCTCCACGGCTCCGGCGCTTCGCTCATCCTGGGCGACAACATCTTCTACGGGAAACTCGACTTCTATCGTGCTGCCCTCGCGGTCGAGAAAGGCGCGCACGTCTTCGGCTATCAGGTGCGTGATCCGGAACGATACGGCGTCGTTGAGTTCGGTGCGGACGGCAAAGTCATCAGCATCGAAGAAAAACCGGAGCATCCGAAAAGCCACTTCGCGATTCCGGGGCTTTACGTTTACGACGAGCGCGTGGTGGAGCTGGCGCGCGCGCTGCAGCCATCGGCCCGCGGCGAGCTGGAGATTACCGACCTGAATCGTCGCTATCTCGAAGACGACGAACTGCACGTGAAGCTGCTCACGCGTGGCATGGCGTGGCTCGACACGGGAACGCAGAACAGCTTACTCGAAGCGGCGAACTACATCGCGACGATTGAGCATCGCCAGGGATTGAAGATCGCCTGCCTCGAGGAGGTGGCGTTCCGCGTTGGTTTCATCGACCAACCGGCGCTCGAGCGGATCGTCGAGAAGCTGCCGAAAGGCGAATACCGCGAGTACCTGCGCGTGGTCGCAGAAGAAGGCGAGCGCTCGGTCAGCCCGATCGCCGAGTCGTAGCGCTTACTTCGGTTGCTCGCGCAGAAGATGGCTCGTGTCGGCGAGCAGCTTCGTCACTCCGTCGGGCGCGGTGATGTCGTAGTAGCCGCGGATTTTACTGAAGCGATCGACGAGGACGACGCGTGTGCTGTGCACCGGAACGCCGGGTTCGTCGCCACTCGCGGCGACGCCAAGTTTAAAGCCGTTGAGCGACAGATTGTAGATCGCGTCCTGAGGACCGGTGAGGAAATCCCAGCGCCCTTCGCGCGCATGCAGACGCGCGGCGTAATCGCGAAGAACCTCAGGCGTGTCGGTTGCCGGATCGACGGTGAAGGACACGAGATGAACGTCAGATTTTTCGAGCGGCTTTTGCGTCTCCGCCATCCGGCTACTGATGATCGGGCATGGTCCGGGGCAGCTCGTGAAAATGAAATCGGCGATCCAGATTTTCCCTTTCAACTCGGCGGAGCCAAACGGCTGGCCGTTCTGATTCGTTAGGCGAAACTCCGGAACGCTGCCGTAATCGGAAATCGTGCGCTGCGCCAGACGCCGCACCTGCGCCTGACGCAGCGAAAAGAGGCCGACCGCGGTGAGCACCGGAATCAGGATGAGCGTGGCGTACCACGCAATCGTCGCGGCTGACGCCGTCCGCTTCGGAGTCGATGCTGCGGCGGTTGTGCTCATTGTTTTGTGAAGACGAGCGCGAGCAGTAGCAACGGCAGGTAGATGATCGAGGCGAGGAAAACGTTGCGTGCGTCTTTGACCGTTCGGCGCTGATGGAAACGCAGCGCGCTGGCCATGAAGAAGCTGCCGAAGACCAGCGCGAACCAGAGATAGGCCACACTCGCGCGATGAACGTAGGTAGGCGCGCCGCTGGCCAAAAGCAGGAGCATGCAAAAGAGCACCGTCTGGCTCGAGCTGCGTGCGCCAGAGTCATCACCGGTCGACACCATCCGAAACCCGGCGCGGGCATAATCGCCGCGATACATCCAGGAGAGCGCGAAGAAGTGCGGCAGTTGCCAGAAGAAGAGGATCGCAAAAAGGCTCCAGGCACCGGCGCCGAGCTCACCGCGCGCAGCGGCCCAGCCGATCATGGGCGGAATCGCGCCGGGGATCGCGCCGACGAGAGTGTTGCTCGTGCTGATCCGCTTCAGCGGTGTGTAGGCGAAGATGTAGAGAAGAATGGTCACGGCCGCGAGGAACGCGCTCAGCCAATTGCAGATGAAGGCGAGATACGCGACGCCGCCTAACGAGAGCAAAACGCCAAGGAGCAATGCATCGCGCGGCGACATGCGTCCGCCCGGAATTGGACGTTCGCGTGTCCGTTGCATCTGCGCATCGAGCTGCCGCTCCCACCATTGATTCAACGCTGCGGCACCGGCCGCGGCGAGCGCCGTGCCGAAGACGGCATGGAGCAACGCAACCGCGCGGAAATCGTCTGTCGCGCCGCAGTAAAATCCGACGGCCGTAGTGACGAGCACGAGCAGGGTCAAACGTGCTTTGACCAGCTCGGCCAAGTCCGAGACGACACTGCTCTTCGCCGGTGCAGCCGGTTCGATCGCGACGGTTTTCAAAACGCGTGCGCTTCTTCGCGAAGGATTGGACGCTGCACGTGCGATGTCGCATCACGTGCGCGGAGACGGAATGCAATCGCGCAGATCGCCACCCCTAACGAGAGCATGGTTGCGCCGAGCGCGACGTGCGCTGTCGCCACGTCAGCGGCCTTGTTGCTCCAGATGGTCCATGCACCAAGCGTCAGCTGAGCGAGAAGGCCGATAAGCCAGATGTGCGACAGCAGGCGCAGCGAATGGTTCCCTGCATCACGCCGGCGGCGCAGCGCGATGAAGTAGGCGACGACTCCGGCAAGGACGAGCACGGCGCCGGCCCGGTGAGCCATCTGCAACCAGATCTGGCCCGCCGTCACGTCGGACAGAGCGCGCGCATCGCGCCACTGATTAATGGCTGCGAGATGTTCCGCGCGCGTGTCCGGAATGACGCGTCCGTAGGCGGTCGGGAAATCGAGGATCGAGAGATCGCGGTGTTGATGACGCATCGTCGCACCAAGGCCGAGTTGCCCGTAAATCAGGATGGTGGTTGCGACTGGCAGCCAGACAAGCGCGGCCGTGAGTCGGCCTTTGTAGCCGGCCCACGATCTCGAAGTTGCTACGCCGATGAAGACGAGCAATCCGAGGAACGCCTGCGCGAGGCAGGCGTGAAAGACCCCGATTTCATCTTTCAACATCGTGACTCGCAACCCGCCGAGCACCCCCTGCAATACGACTGCGCCAAGCGCAACGAATCCGAGCCGTTGCATCCACTTGCGCCGCTCCGCGCGCCAGAGCCAGATCGCGAGGACGATGGTGAGGAAGCCGATGGTGGAGGCGATGAGGCGATGGACGTGCTCAAAAAATATTCCGCCGACCCATTGTGAAACGGGGAAAAGAAACATGTTGTAGCCGAAGCTGGTCGGCCAATCGGGCACGGCCAGGCCGACGCCTTTGCTCGTGACCATGCCGCCGCTGCAGATCAGGAGCAGCGTTAGGCTGGCAAGCAGCCAGACAAAGCGACACAACCACTCGTTAGGCCGATGGCCGGACGAGTGCACGGTGCTTACTGCCCTCCGCCGCCGGGATTCTGCTGCGGACTAGCAGCCGGTGCGGGGCTGTTCGACGGGTCGCCTACCTTCGGTGCGCCTGGAGGAGGAACTGTGCCCTGATCACGTTCCGGTCCAGGCTCGCCTGGCGGGCGATCAAGCGCCGCAGGTGCAGCGGGAGTCTGTCCGCCGCCGGCGAGTTCGGTCCGCTCTTTGATCCACGCCTGGAAATCCGCCGGCGTATCGACCACGAGGGAGCCTTTCATTCCGTAATGACCAAGTCCGCAGAGCTGGCCGCAGACAATCTCATAGGTGCCGGTTTTGATGGGCTTAAACCAAAGCGGAATAATCTGCCCCGGGATCGCGTCCTGCGCGGCGCGCATGTGCGGGAGCGCGAAGTTATGAATCACGTCTTTCGACGAAACTTCGACGATGACCGGTCGATCAACCGGGACGTGAATTTCACCAAGAACAACGAGGTCGTCTTTCGACTCAGGAGAGTTTGGATCGAGGCCGAGCGGATTCGAGTTTGAGACTAACGAGACATCGCGCTTGCCGAACTGCCCATCCGGACCGGGCAAGTGGAAGTTCCAGTTAAACTGCTGGCCCACAGCGTGGATGAGGATCGCGTCTTTTGTGTCGGGAAAATCGTTCACGTAGCGGCCCCAGAGCGGGATCGCAAAACCGAGGAGCAGAACGGCTTCGATCAAGACGACGGCGAACTCAAGGTGCGTGGAGATGCCACTCTTCACGCCTTCATGATCCGCCTTCGGGTGCCGGCTGCGGCGAAAACGGATAAGGACGTAGATGAAGAACGAAGACCACCCGACGAACAGCGCACCCATGAACCAGTGGCTGAACTCGATGATGTGATCGATTTGGAAGCCGTGCTCGGAAGCGTTCGGCGGCTGCCCGAGAAACTCGTTAATCAGTGCGAGGCAATTAATCATACTGCTCAAGATTCTCTTCGGTGAGCTGTTGATGCGGTTCGAGCGGCATGCGGCCGTGACGCCAGAGGTGAAAGCCGAAGGCACTTACGCCGCCGAGGACGGACATGATCGCACCCATCATGAACCAGATCGCGATCGCCATGCTTTGGGTCGATTTTGAATTGGGAGCGCCGTAACAAACGGCGCAGGCCATCGCGTTTCCGAGTTGCGAGGTAAGAAGGAGAGCGAGCGTAGCAGTGAGCTTTGTTTTCATGTGAAAAGCCGGAGACGTTTCATCTTTCGATAGAACCAGATTCCGTAAACGAAGAGGGCGAACGCGGCGGCGAATGAACAGGCCGCGCCGACGAGATAGCTCTGCGCGCCGAGCATCATGTTCAGCCAGACACACCAGCCACCGAGGCCGAGCGCGAGCAGGGTCGAGAAGGTGATGAAGACGATGTGGAAACCTTTGAGGTTCATTAGCGGCTAACTGGATCGTACCAGTGCAAGTAAGTGAGCCAGAAAAGCGCGGCGACGAAGAAAACAGTGAAGAGGAGGATGCGGTAGATCAGCTTCTTCTCTGAAGAAAGGTGCATGAAAATAGCGCCGACAAGGCCGGCCTTGAAGGTCGCGACGAGCATGCCAATCGCGATATTTAACTTCCGCGAGCCGAAGTCGATATAGGAGAGGAAGACCGTGAGCGCGGTGAAAGCAATGAGCAGGGCGCCCACCATGAGGTACTTCCGGACGTGGTGCGAAACGTCGTGCGCGTATTCCTCCGTCTCGTGCTGCACCGGCGAGATATCAGGCGGATGGTCCATGACTTAAAGGAGATAGAAGAGCGGGAAGACGAAGATCCAAACGAGGTCGACGAAGTGCCAGAACAAGCCCGCTACTTCGACGCGGTTGGCCAGATGTTCGGGGTTACGCTTGTAGAGATTCGCCCCGACCGGGAGCCAGAAGTAAGTGAAGACAATCACGCCGCCGAGCACGTGCAGGCCATGCAGCCCGGTGATGGTGAAGTAGGTCGAAAAGAAGGTGCTGTGTTTCGGGACGAACATCTCGGCGTGTGCGACGTCTTCCTTCTCCACGCGCACGATCTTGTCTGACTTCGCCAGCGGGATGAAATGCGGACGATCAAGACTCGGATCGGTCGGGTTCGCGTTCACCTGGTCGAGCTGAATCTCGTACTCGTGGATGTTGGCATCGTGCAGCGCTTCGGGATTGTGGAGGTGCCCGGTAATCTCATAACGCGGTTCGAGGCCGCGTTCCTCAAGATGTTTGTTGCCCAGGTAGGCCTCGTATTTCTCCAACCGGTCCTGCCGTATATAGGCACCGAAGTGGTGAAATTTATCCGGCCATTCGAAGTACAACTTTATGAAGAGAAACAAGACGCCGCAGAGGATCGTGATCCCCATAAAGATCTTGTAGCGGTTAAATTGCCGCATCTTCAAAGCAGCCCACGCGAGCACAACCGTCACTGACGAAAAAATCAGAACCGCGGTGTTGAAGGTTCCGACTGGCACGTTGAGCAGACCGTGTGGCCAGTAACCCGGCAGCGCGTCGAGGCGCAGGAAGATGTAGGCGGAAAAGAGACCGCCGAAGAGCATGACTTCCGAGGCGAGGAAAAGCCAGATGCCGATCTTCGCATTCCAGAGGCCGGTGTCCGGCCGCGCGGAGGTGGTGTAGGGAATCTCCATGGGTGCGCGTTCTCTTAATGAACTACGGCGGCGGCTTCCGCATAGGCGCGGCGATCACTCTCGGAGATCGGCTCGTTCTGCATTGTGAAATCACGATCGCGCCCCGGCAGGCTGTATTCGTAAGGCCCGCGGTGCGCAACCGGCACCACATCGAAGTTGCCATGCGGCGGACTATTCGGCGCGACCCACTCCAGCGTGGTCGCTTCCCATGGATTGTCGTCGACCTTCTCGCCGCGCTTAATGCTCCAGAAGAAATTGATGATGAACGGAATTTGCGCCAACCCCATGATCCAGGCCGCGCTGGAGATTGGGATATTCCACTGGAAACCGCTCAAGCCCCAGACCTTCTCGTTCGCAAGGTTCCAGCCCTGCCCGCCGTCATACCAACGGCGATGCATGCTCAGCATTCCCTGCAGAAACATCGGCATGAAGATGACGTTCATGCAGATGAGCGACGGCCAGAAATGGACCTTGCCCCAGAATTCGTTCATCCGCCTCCCGGTCGCTTTCGGGAACCAGAAGTAGACGCCGGCAAAGAGCGCGAAGATCGTTCCCGGCGCGACGATGTAATGGAAGTGCGCAATCACGTAGTAGGTGTCGTGCAGGTAGAGATCCGCCGAGTTAAACGCGAGCGGGATTCCCGTGAGACCACCGATGCCGAACATCGGCAGGAAAGCCGTCGCGAAGAGCATCGGCGTGTTGAAGCGAATCGAGCCGCCCCAGAGCGAGATGAAAAACGCGCTCAGGATGATGACGGAAGGAATCGAGATGATCAGGGTTGTGGTCTGGAAGAACGCGCTCACCACACTGCCCATTCCGGTGAGCCACATGTGATGCGCCCAGACGATGAAGGAGAGGAAGCCGAGCACGAGGGCGGCGAAGACTAACGACTTGTAGCCCCAGAGGGGCTTGCGGGTGTTGTTCGCCAGGATCTCCGCCACAATCCCCATGCCGGGCAGAATCAAGACATAGACCTCCGGGTGGCCGAGGAACCAGAAGAGATGCTGCCAGAGA
Organism: Verrucomicrobiota bacterium; assembly: GCA_030948555.1. Classification (GTDB taxonomy): domain Bacteria; phylum Verrucomicrobiota; class Verrucomicrobiia; order Chthoniobacterales; family UBA10450; genus JACCTI01. The sequence continues at coordinate 15,055 of JALZAD010000240.1, forward strand.
ATCGGGCTGCCACCGCCGGCGATCGCGAGCGGTGCGCCGTTTACGACCAGGCCTGTCGGCATAAAGAAGCTGGTCGCGGCGACGCGATCCATGAGTTGCATAACGGCCGCGGCTTCGAGCGGAGGGAAGGCAAGGAGAAGAAGAAACGCCGTCACGAACTGCGACCAAACGAAGAACGGGAGGCGCATCCAGGTGAGCCCCTTGGCCCGGAGCTGGATGATGGTGGTGATGAAGTTGACCGCCCCGAGGAGCGAGGACGTGATCAGAAAGATAAAGCCGATCAGCCAAAGATTTTGCCCGTTCCAGAACCAATCGTAGTTCGGTCCCTTGTCCGCGATGACTGACAGTGGCGCATAGGAAGTCCATCCGCCTTTCGCCGCACCGCCGGGGACGAAGAAGCTCGCCAGCATGATCACGCCACCGACGAAAAACGCCCAGTAGCTCGCCATGTTGATCTTCGGAAACGTCATGTCCGGCGCGCCGATTTGCAGCGGGACGACGAAATTACCGAAGGCGGCGAAGGCCACCGGCACGATGCCGAGGAAGATCATGATCGTGCCGTGCATTGCGCCTAACGAGTTGTAGAAATCCGGCGTCATCTTGCCGTCCGGCATGCTTTGCGCGCCGAAAACGTTGCCGATCAAGTGCCCGATGACTGGGAGCGAGCGCCCCGGAAAAGCCAGCTGCCACCGCATCATCATCATCAAGCTGAAGCCGAAGAAGAGGAAGATCAGCCCGGTGATCAGATACTGGATTCCGATCACCTTATGATCGGTGGAGAAAACATATTTCCGCCACCAGCCGAGCTCGTGATGATCATGCCCGGCGTGATCATGATGAGGATCGTGCGATGCGTGAGCGTGCGAGGCGAGATCAGTGGAAGCATCCATACTTAGGAGAACTCAACGTCGTTATCGTGAACTTCATTTTCAAGGGAAAAGCAGCACGTTTGCGCGCGCGACACACGATTTCGCTCGCTGTGTGAACTCCGGCCGTCATGCGACTTCCGGCGCTGTCTCTTCTTCGCGCAATTGCACCTCGCGATAACGTCGAAGGGAGTGCGTCTTCAGACTTTCGTCGAAAAGATCGCGGTTGATCGCCTGCGCTGCAGCGGCGCCCTGCCCGGCTGCGATAATCATCTGGCAATTCGCCGGCGTGACACAGCCGCAGGCGTAAACATTCTGCACCGTCGTGCGCATGCATTGATCGACCGTGATCTGGCCATCGTCATCGAGCTTTGCGCCAAGCGACTCCGCCAGCTCAGTGTAGAAAATGTCGCCGCGCGTCGTGAAAATGTTGTCGATCATAACGGCCTGATCGTTATCTAGCCGGAGCGAAAGGATCTGCCGCTCGCGATGCTCGACGTCGACGATCCGTTCCTGGTGGACGGGAATCTCGTACTCCTCGATCCACCTTGCGTGTTGCGGACTCCAGTGCGGAATCTCCCCGTTCGTCGCGATCACAACGCACGCGGAATAGAGCAGCATGCCGAGCGCGTATTCGACCGCTTCGTCATTCGCGCCACAGATCGCGATCCGCTTCTCGCGCACGCGAAACCCATCGCAGTCCTTGCAGAAAAACATGCTGTGCCCGAGGCATTCCTTCACCCCGGGAATCTCCGGCGGGAGATGAAAGATGCCGGTCGCGAGCAGGAGCCGTTTCGCGCGATAACTCCGCGCTTTTCCGCGGAGAACAAACTCAGTTCCGTCGCGTTTGATCTCGCGGACCTCGTCCTCCTGAAAACGAACGTCGTGCGCTTCGGCCTGCTCCCGGCCAAACTTCAGCAGGTCTTCGCCCGAGACACCTTCCGGAAAACCAAGATAATTCCCGACCACCGGCTCCCACTTCGCCATCGAGTGACCGGAATCGATCACGAGCGTATCGCGCTGAGCACGTCCCAGATAAATCGCCGCGGATAAACCGGCGATCCCTCCGCCGACAATGATGACCTCGCGGGTCCGCGGATCGTCGAGGTCCTTGTGTTGGATCATTGCCTTATCTACGTCTCCCAACCAACCCACAGTCGCAGCTATCCGGAATCTGAATCGAGAACGCCGGCTGCGATCAGAATCATGCTCGAGAGCGGCGCAGGGTAGGTCGACTCTGCGCGCGATGACTCGTTAGGCTTTCGGCGGAGGAGCCGCAGTTTTCGCATCCGGCTTCGGTGGCGCGCCACCTTCACCCCCTGGCAGATTCGCATCCTCCGGCACCGCTTTCAGATCAGGCTCGTGGAACGATCCTGGATGCCCGGCGAGTTCCTTACGCAACGCGGCGAGGCCTTCCGGCGCGACCGGTCCCGCAGTGTTCCCCCACTCTTGGCGAACGTAGGTTAGCACGTCGGCGATCTTCGCGTCGGTGAGCGTCTTCTCCCACGGCTGCATGACAGCCGAACCGTACTGCGCGCCCTTCACGGTAACCGGCCCTTCGAGGCCTTTCAGCAGGATCATGCCAAGGCGGCGCGTGCTGCCCATGACGTATTCCGAACCGGCGAGCGGCGGATATTGCCCGGCCACACCCTGGCCGCTGGCCTGATGGCAGGTTGCGCAGTTCGCGAGGAAGATTTTTTTGCCGCGTTCAGCGGGCCCGAGTTCCGCCGTTTGCGCACCGCCTCCGCCCGGGCCTGCAGCCGCTTTGATTGCGGTCGGTGCATTGCCGATGTCCAGACCCTCTCCGCTAAAGCTGCCGGAGAAACGCCCGAGATACGCACCACCGAAAAACACCGCGAGCCCGTAGACGCCGATGAGCCAGATCGACAGCGGCTCCATGCCTACACGCGGCTCCGTCTTTTCGCGTTGAATCGCGGCGTGCACTCTTTGCACGTCCTCGGTCTCGCCGTAGTCCATTCCCTGACGGCGATTGTGATCAGGTGTGTGACTTCTCTCGTTCATTTCGTCGCGGCTTTCCCCGGCGCTGGCGCCGACGGAGGCGAGTTCGATTTTACTTCCTTCAGCGGGTGCGACTGATCAAGCGACATCAAGTAAGCAACGAGACATTTCGCGTCGTAAGTCGGGACGATCTCATACTCACCGGCCGCGCCGGTTGGTCCGGTCAAGTTGACGGCATCGGCTGCTTGCTCGCCGCTGATCCGCCGCTTGTCGTAGAGGAATGCGTACGACGGCATGGTCGAAACCGGCACGAGACTCCGCGGGTCGTAGAGGTGCCGGTGATGCCACGCCGCGGTGTATTGCAACGGCGCGCGATCACCTTCATTGCCGGCAATCGTGACGGTCGGCGCATTGCCGGCGCCAGCAGTGGCAGCACCAGTGTTCGGTGCCGGTGACGCTCCGCCCGGAGCTGCCGGCGATGCAGCCGCACCAGGCGCGGGCGCGGCGGCGACGCTCGCAGTTCCTGATGGGGGCGAGCCGCTCGGGCCGGCCGGTGCGGAGGCGGGCGTTGCTGCCGGATTTGCGGGTGCCGCGTTCGGCGACGCCGGCGAGCCAGTGCTCGCGGTCGACGCATCCGGAGCAGGCGCGCTCGCATCATCAGCCGGCGCACGTTTGCCGACATTCGAAAGATCCGGGCCCATGCGCATTTTGCCCAACAACACTGGTCGATCGAAGATGTAATCGCGCGGTGCGCTGCGGCGATCGCCCCACTTCCGCTCGATATCCGCGGCGGCGTAATCGGGCCGAACCTGCTGGCTGTGGCAATAGACGCAGCCGTTCGCGATGTAGACTTTCCGGCCGCGTTCAGCCATGCCCGACCGCGGCGCGGGATAGACGTCGCCACCTTCCTCGTCCATCTGCGGATCGAGGTGACCGATCTGCGCGTTCGGCACCATGATGAGCCCGGCCCACGAGAATGCGAACGTCCCGAGAATGCCGAGGAGTAAAGGCGTTAAACCCTTCATACCGCCATCTCCGCTGTCTCTTCTTCCTGTGGATTAAGGAAGGTCGGCACATCCGATGTACGCCCCAGACCAAGCAGCATCAGACCATAATGAAACGCGAAAACGCAGTGGCCGACCGTTAACAGCACTCCGGAGAGACTGCGGCCACGGAGATAAGGCAGGATCGATTGCGTGCTCTCGGTGAAAGCGAGCGCGCTGTTATCCATGTCGCGGCCTTGTACGAAACCACCCACCATCAGCATCAGGATCATGAGCATTGCGCCATAAGCACAGGCCCAGAAGTGCAGCTTGATGAGGGAAGCCGAACGCCATTCGCGACCCACCAGGCGGGGCACGATGTAGTACATCGAGCCAAACATGATCATGGTGAAGAAGGCGTAGAGACCAAGGTGCGTGTAGCCGACGCTGGCCTGCGTGAAATGCACGAAGCGGGCGACGGAGCGGAGTGAAATCAACACGCCGATCAGACTAAAGACCGTGTAGGCGATCGCGCCGAAGACAGTGAAGCGCAGCGTTGGGCTATAGCGCATCAGCTGGAAGTAGCCGCGCATCGTCATGTGATGATTCAAGCCCACCGTCGCGACCGGGATGATGGTGAGAATGCTGGCCGCGATGCTCGCCGTAATCATCCAGGCCGGGAATGGCCCATCGACGAGCCGTTGCATCCCGGTCCAACTCGCGAAGAGCGCGTAGGTCCAGAAGCCGATCGCAGCAAGGTGGTAGCTGTAGACGGGTCGCCCGATAACTTTCGGGATCATGTAATAGGCCGTGCCGAGAGCGATCGCGCCGAACCAAAGAAACATCAGATTATTGGCGAACCACCAGTTCACCGCCGCCTGCATCACACCTTGCACCGGCGTGACGAAGAGCATGATCTGCGTTGCGCCGTAGAGCCATGGGAACCAGAGGAACGCGCCGAGCAGATACCATTGCGTGATGTAGATGTGGCCGCCGCGACGGAAGCGGAACATCAGCACCGCCCACGACATAATCAGCGAGTAGGCAACGAACAAAATCAGCGCGGCATACGGCGGAAATTCCAGCCACTGATACCCGGTGCTGTCGCCGCCCAGAATCGCGCAAACGCCGACGAGCACACCGAGGTTCCAAAAAGCCGCGCCGGCAACGAGCAGGAGCGGATGGCGCAAGGTCGTCCGGCAAAGGCGCGCCATCAGCCAGATCGAGGTGCCGATGCCCGCCATCGAAGCCCAGCCGAAGACCATCACGTTCATGTGCGCCGGGCGCACCCGACCCCAGGTAAGGTAACTCACGCCGCTGAGCAGGTCCGGCATGTGCAGCTTGAACGAGGTGAACATCGCCAGGACCGTCCCGAGCAGGAGCCAGACGATCGCGGAGGTGTAGAACATCAGCACCGGCACGCGCGTCGAGGCGTCGATCAGAGCGCGCTCAACT
>JALZAD010000245.1 GCA_030948555.1 Verrucomicrobiota bacterium
CGCCGTTGGAGTCGGAGTGACGGTCACCGTCGGTGTCGGCGTTACCGTTGCGGTCGGAGTCGGAGTTGGCGGAAACGGCGTGATCGTAGCTGTCGCGCTCGGGCTCACGGTTGGAGTCGGCGATTCGAAGCTCGGCGGCGGCGATGCGTCCGTGCGTTGCGAGACGATGTCGGACAGACGCGTGATTGTCTCCGTCCCCGGCACAACGCCTCCGTTCGCCACGTTGTTTTGTGCAAAGAGCCGAGTCTCGGCGGACTGCTGTTGATGCACGTCATCGATCAACTGCAGGCTCGGCAGCGGCGAAAAATCAATGACCAACGCAGAGCTCTCCATGATCCGTCCGACATCAACCGTGATCACGTCGGGCAGCGAAGTCGCGTTCGAGTCGACTGCGATCATCTCGCCGGCGCCGATCTCGCGCGTCTCACCGGGCTTCCCGTTCAGCGACAACAGCGCGTGGCCTTCGAGCACGATGAACTTGCTCACCCCGCCCGGGTGATACTCCATCATCACGGTCGTGCCGGTGATCGCGGCTGTCACCGCGGCGGTCTTGATCGTCGCACCACCGGCGCCTTTCGGGACGCGCAGGAGGATCGCACCCGAGCCAAGATCGAGACTGCGCGTGCCTTCTTCGAAAGAGAAAATCGTGTTTGCGCCGAGGCGCGCAATCGTCAGGTCGCTAAAGGTTAATTCGCTGCGCGATTCCACGCCGGTGCGAACAGCGGTGCCTTTGCGCACGGTGTCGTTCACCGCCGCGTCGTGCGCTTCCGCCTCCGAAGGCAACAACTTCACTTCATGAATGATCCGAGTGACGCGCGCTTCCTTCAGTTCGTCGGCGGAAGCCAGACGCGCGAGCGCGCAAAGAAGAACCGGGAGCAGGACAGACGTACGACGTGCGCGAAGAATCGTTTTCATAGGGGGAGGGTGAGACTAGCGACCGCGCTGCGTCGCGTCAGCAATTAACCGCGCGGGGCGGATTATCGTTTTCCGTTCGCGGGCGAGGCTGAGGGCGAGGTCTTCGGCGTGCCGCCTTTCGTCTGCGCGTTCGGCGTCAAGGTGACGAGCGTCCCGCGGCCGTAGATCACGAGATTGGTCGGGAGCAGGTTTGGATTCGAACGCTGCTTCGCGATCTCGGCCGCGATCTGCGGCTGGCTTACTAAGCGCCCAAACTCGCGCCCAATCAGCACCGACGTCCGGTAAAGTTGGCCGATGTCGTAATCGACCGGTTCGGCGAGGGTTTTCGCGTCCGGTTTCATGATCAACATCTGTCCGGGATTGAGCAGCAACGACTCGCCGATTTTCGCCGGCAGATAGACGCGCGGGTTGCCGCTCAAGACGAGGATCTTCGCGTAAGCGGGGCCGTAACGCTCGACCACTGCGGTCGCGCCGCCGCCTTCCACGACGATCGTGCCGGTCTGCACGGTGGCCGTCGATGTGCCGCGCGGCGCATCGAAAAGCAGCGCGCCTTCTTCCAGGGTCAAGCTGCGCTCGCCGACCCGCAGCCGCGTCTTTGCTCCGAGCCGCGCGACCGTGCGATCCGCGAAGGTCAGTTCGCCGCGGGAGTCGGCTCCGGTATGCACAAACGCGCCAGAGTTAATGACGTTCTCCGTGGTCGCTGCGGCGCCGGCGCCGGGCCGAACGACAACTTCCTTCACCACCCTCGTGATCTGGCCCGTGATCGCAGCGTTCGCCGAGCCGGCTGCGACAAAGCAGTAAATCAGCGCGGCACCACATGCCACCTGAGCAATTCTCGCAGCCCGCCTCGCCACTGGAATTAGAAACGGAACGTGACCGAGGCCGCCACGCCGGCGTTCACCACGTCGTAATCGAAGATGTCGCGATTGGAATCGTTATGCGCGTAGCTCACGACCAGATTCACCGCCATCCATGCGGTCACGCGGTAGGTCGCGCTGAGGGCAAAGATTTCGCTCACATCGACGCGATCGACCTCGGTGTAATCGCGCACCGCGAGGCGGAAGACGCCGTTGATCGTGAGATTGCGCGCCACCGCAGCGCTGTAGGCGGCGTAGACGCTGTACTCATTACGTCCGGGCGGCGCCGGATCGGAGGTCAGGTTGAAGCTCGCGTCCGTGCCGATCGATAACTGCTGCGCGCGACCGATGCGGAATGGGATCTCCGCGCCGAAGTTGAGCGAATGGCTGGAGAAGAACTCATCAAAGCTATCCGTGGTCAGGCGATTGTAGGCGTAGTCCGCGCGGAAGATGAGGTTGTGCGCGCGCGGCACGCTGTAGGTCAAACCGGCCCGCGCATCAAAGCTGCCGAAGTTCAGTTCACCGAACCGGCGGTAGTAAAACATCTGCTGCGAGAGCACGAAGTTCCCGTAAAGCGTCGGCGTTAGGCGCGGGGCAAACGCGACCGCCAGACTCGGGGTAAAAATCTCGTCGCTCTTCTCGTTGCGCGAGGTGAGCGCGACGTTTGAGGTGTAGGAGACCGGCGCGCTAACGGAAATGCTCCACGGCTTGTATTCATCCGAGCGCTTCAGGATCGCCTGCTCGCCCAGATCAGGATCGTTCGGACTGGCCGGCGCCACGCTCTCGCCCGACTCTGTTCCAGCGCCCTGGTCGCGCAAGGTCGGCGGCTGGTTCCGGAGCAGCTGGGCGCGATCGACGTTCTGGCTAATCGGCGTCTGCGCAGCGGCGGTCACAACCATCGCGAACACGAAAATTGCGATGGTAGAAGCGCGGGCCATTGGCGGCGGAGTGTCGCTGTCGCGCGCTTTCCGCGTCAAGCAGTTAAAACGTCAAAAATCCCCGGGCATCTTTGGCGGCTCGCGACGCGCATCAGTCGCGCTCCTCATCCCAAATTCTGTCAGTCCGGTCACTCCGCACGTGCAAAGGCGCGTCTGCTATTAGAAGAAAGGAACCACACCGCATTGTCGACGAGAGGCCGCTGCCCGGATTGAAACTCCCCCGCTCCCATGATTCATCGACTCGTTCTTGCCTCGCCATTTTCCTGCCATTGGTCGCGCGGGCCGCTTCGACGAGCGTGACGGTTGGGCAAACTCCAACGCCAACGCCTACCCCAACAGCGACACCTACTCCCACGCCGAATCCTACTCCGGTGCCGTTCACGTCACATCCGCTGACCTTCCCGCCGACCACCGCATCCGCTGAAGTGCCGATCAGCATTGGCGAAGCTTGCGTCTCAATTCTGGATGGGCCCTGCACCTACATGTGGACCTACGGCGGAGACTAACCCGGGGTTGGAGATCCGGAGACCTACTGGTCAGTCGACCCACGTCACCTTCACGAATAACCTTCCCACCATGGCGGGCGCCATGTCGGTGCATCATCACGGCAACCACTCTGTTTCACTTGATGACGGCCAGGCAACCGGTGCCGCTTACGTTCCAGCGCGGCGCTTGGCAATGGCACAGGATCAGTCACCAGCTCAAGCGGGAACGGGACGACAAGTATCACGGTGAACCTCACCGGGATAAGCAACAGGCAAACCATCGCCCTAAAGTTGCTTTCGGTGAATGACGGCGTGGCCGTGAACGACGTTTCCGTGCCGATGGCAGTCTTAGTTGGAGACGCGAACGGTGAAGGCCGCAGATGCCACGATCGTGCGCAACCGCTCCGAGCAGGCCACCGACAGCACGAACTACTCGTCCGACTTCAATCTCGACGGCTTTGTGAACAGCGCAGACGCAACCTTAGCCCGAGGTAGCTCGGGAAGCGCTCTTCCTGGAAGCAAGACTAGCCGCGCGCAGTAAGCGCTACGCCTAGGTCACACCTCGAGCAGATCGCGCTGCCACGGGACAAGTAGCGATTCGCTCCGGCTTTGGTCGGCCGCGATTGACTCGACGGTCGCGCGAGGTGCGATGAAGGAAGGTTCCAAGCCTAGCTGTTCCGCAACGACATCGCGGCGTCGCCGCAAATCTTCGGCGGCTTTTTCCATCTCCTGCGTCGGCCGGAAGCCATGGCGCTTGACCTTCCGCGGCAGCTCCTCGTCGGGCAGGCTGAGGGCGCGCCGGGCAGCTTCGTGGAAGGTGCGCCGGCGACGTTGAGTAAGGTGGCGAAACTCCGGTGTCACACCCGCTTCAAAGTCTTTAGCCGATTGTAGGAGCAGATGGTTCTGGAGGATGTGGAACGATGGCCGGTCAGCCGCTTGTGCTTCCTGGTCGCGCCACTGCCACAGCTCGCGAAGGATTGCCGCCGCCCGTGGCGAAAGAGTGCCGGCGCCGCTAATCCGCCAAGCCTCATCTTCATCGCGCACCCGCTCGATCGCGGTCTGCAGCAGGCCGCGCTGACACGATTGCTGGAACCACTCGTAGCGGCCCTTCTCCTTTAGCTGCTCCTCCATTTTCTCGGCCAGCGGAAGGAGGTAATGCGTGTCGTTCTTGGCGTAATCCTCCATGTGCCTGGGGAGAGGACGCTGCGCCCAGTTGGCCTTCTGTGAACCCTTGGTCAGAGTCACGCCGAAGTATTGCTCGACCAGCGCAGCGAGGCTGAAAGCGCGGATACCTAAGAGTCGCGCGGCCACAACTGTATCGAAGACGCGGGTGGCGGTGAAGTTCAACGCGCGTTTAAGCAGGCGCAGGTCGAAGTCAGCGCCTTGTAGCACTAGCTCTTTGCCGGTGAGAGCTTCGGCGAGAGGACTTAGGTCAAAAGACGCCAGCGGATCAACGAGGTAATCGTTATCATTAAAACTTAACTGAAGCAGGCAAAGCTTTTCGAAGTAGCAATGCAGGCTATCGGCTTCCGTATCGACCGCGACCCTGTCGAGCTCGCGCAGCGGCGGAAGGATTTCCGCGAGTTGTTCGCTCGTCGTTATCACCGGAGCCCGGCGAGCAATAACTCGGCGTTGCTCTTGGTCGCGTGAAGGTTGCCGATCAACTGCTCCATTGCTTCAATCGGAGGAAGCTGCGCCATCGCTTTGCGCAGTAGCTTGACCCGTTCCCACTCGTCGGGATGGTAGAGAAGTTCTTCGCGCCGGGTGGCGGATTGCTGGACGTGAATGGCCGGGTAAAGCCGCTTCT
>JALZAD010000253.1 GCA_030948555.1 Verrucomicrobiota bacterium
TTGCCCGATTACGCGGCGACAGAACAGCGAGTCGAAGTACCGCGCACGAAGGTTTTTCCTGAGCCGATCGACGGGCAGCTGCTGCTCGATGCGATCGAACAAGCGGATGCGCAGCGCCAGATCGGGCTCGACCTTTATCACACGCTCGATGTGATCCAGATGTGCTGTCTGACGCGGCGCAGTGGCGCGATTCAGCTGGTGCGCGGTGAGTATGCGGCCGTTGTTTTCCTGCGCAGCGGCAACGTCGTGCATGCCGAACTTGAAGCTGTCGACGGCGCTGCTGCGCTTGCCGAAATCGTGACGTGGGATGCAGTCGAGTTCGCATACGACTACGCGATGCGCCCGCCTGTTGACTCCATTAAGCTGCCATGGGACGAAGCAATCGCAGTTGCAGTCGGCGCCGCTTCGACGCCGCGATTAACCGAATCGTCCCAGAGCGTCCCGCAAAAACCTGCCAAAACTCCGAAGCGCGGGCTCTTCGGCAGCGTGCGTAAGACTTGGTCGTTTCTCGGCTAAGCGCCGAGCAGCTTTCATCTGGATCGCGTTGCGTTATCATTGCGCCGCCGATGAAATTTGCCGTCGCTTTTTTCGCTGGTCTCGTGGCAGCGAGCAACGCGTGCGCACAGATTCAGGTCGAGCTGAAGTTCGCTCGCCTCCAATACGTCGCGTATGAACCAATCATGGCGACCGTTCAGATCACCAATCTCGCCGGTCGCGACATCGAGCTGCGTGACGAGAACGGACAGCATTGGTTCGGCTTTGAAGTTACCGCCGGCGAAGGCCGCCTGCTCGCGCCCGAAACGCAGACTTCCGAAGCGCCACTCCGCATCGAATCGGGCAAGACCGTCACGCACAAAGTGAATCTCACACCTCTCTTTCCGGTCCAGGATCTCGGCGCCTATCACGTCCGCGCGCATGTTTTCTTCGGTGATCTAAACCGCTTCTTCTACTCGCAAACTAAGGTCTTCCAAGTCACCGACGCGCGACCGATCTGGCAGCGCACTGTCGGCGTTCCGGAAGGCCAGCCGGGAGCGGGTGAGATTCGCACCTATTCGTTGCTTTCAAACCGCTTCCCGGATCACACGAAGCTTTATGTGCGCGTCGAGAACAAGAACACCGGCGCAGTTTACCGGACCTTCCCGCTCGGCCGCGTGATCGCCTTTGATGAACCACAGGCCGAGCTCGACGACAAAAATCAGCTACACGTTCTTCATTGCGCGGCGCCCCGGACGTGGGCTTATTCGCACATTGGCTTGAATGGAGAACTTCTGAGTCGCGCGACTTTCATGGAAACTAAATCCCGACCACGACTCGCGCGATCAGCCAACGGTTCCGTCGTCGTGAAAGGTGGCATGCAAGATGCACCTGATTCACGGCGTGGAAGGCCGGGGGCAGCAAAACTCTCCGATCGACCGACGACACCTCCCACGGATGACTAGATTTTTTCGAATCGCAGCTCTCATCGCCTTCGCAGCTGCGGCGTTTTTGATTGCGCCGCAATTGCAGGCGCAAACACGCACATTTGTGATCGATGCCGGCCATGGTGGCTTCGATCGCGGCGGCGTGCCCGGCCAGCGCGTCGGCGAAAAGGACCTGACGCTCGACGTAGCGCGGCGTCTGCGCACGGACCTGCAGGCGCGCGGCTACCGAGTGATCATGACGCGCGATAGCGATGTTTTCGTTCCGCTCCCGACGCGCGTCGCGATCGCGAATTCGTATCGCAATGCCACCTTCGTTTCCGTTCACTTCAATTCTGCCAGCCGCGGTGGTGCCAACGGCATCGAAACCTACTACTATCGCGGCGACAGCGCGTCGCTCGCCGCGAGCATCCATCGGAACGTCGTGGCCGGAGCGCCGTCTGAAAACCGCGGCATCCGACGCCGCGGCTATTTCGTGCTGCGCAAAACCGCGATCCCGTCCGTCCTCGTAGAATGCGGCTTCCTCACTAACCCGACGGAAGCGAGTTACGCATTGAACGGCAACTACCGGCAAAAGCTCGCAGACGAGATTGCGCGCGGCATCGACCGGCAGCCCGCGCCGATCAATCGTCCGCTCTCGCGGGCTTCGTCCGCGTCGTCAGAAGTCTTGTCGCAACCGATGTCCGGGCCAGACTTCGTTCGCGCCACGCCTGGCGCATCGCGATCCCGCCATACGACCCGCCATCACCGCGGCTCCCGCAGCAGTCGTCACTCCTCTTCTTCGCAAAAGAAACATTCGAGCAGCAGCAAGTCGAAAAAGAAGAGCGGCTCCTCGCATAAGAAAAAGAAGAAGAAGTCTTCGGAGGATTAACCGGCATGCCGTCGCGCGTCGTCACCGCGTCCGAGATGCGCGATGCGGAAGCAGCCGCGTTCGCGAGCGGCACGACGCCGGAGAAGCTGATGGACGAAGCGGCGGCAGGAATCGCCGCAACAGTTGCGATGTTCTTCCCGATGCCGGGACATTGCGTCGTCGTTGCCGGCAAGGGAAATAACGGTGGCGACGCAATAGCCGCCGCTGAGTTACTGCAGCGGAGCGGGTGGAGCATCGACCTGCGACTCGCGTATCCCGAAGCAGAACTCGGCGAACTGCCGCGCAAGAAGCTGGCGAGCTTGCGCCGCGATCCGGGCACAGGGAACAGCGTTCACGGAACCACGATCGTGCTCGACGGCCTGCTCGGTGTCGGCGCTGTTCCTCCTCTGCGCGAGCCGATTCGAGGTGAATGCCGCGCGATCAATCGCTTGCGGGGTGACACCGGTGCATACGTGTTCGCAATCGATCTACCGACAGGGATAGATAGCGATTCCGGCGACATCGACGCCGATTGTGTAGTCGCCGATTTTACACTCGCGATCGGCTTTGCGAAACGAGGGCTCGTCGTCGACGGCGCGCTGAACCATGTCGGCCGCCTGCGCGTCATCCCGCTCGTTGAGCTCACTGACGAAGAGGGATTCGACAACAGCATCGTCACAGATCGTGAGTCACTTCGACATCTGCTGCTGCGTCGGCAATTCGGCGCGTATAAAAACGAATTCGGACGCGTCGGCATTGTCGCCGGCTCAAAAGGCTTCACCGGAGCGGCCCTGCTCTGTTCTTTAGGCGCGTTGCGCGCAGGAGCGGGGTTGGTTGAGCTATTCGTGCCGGAAGATATCTACCCGGTGATTGCTGCAAGCGCGGCGCCGGAGGTGATGGTGAAACCGATCGCGTCATATTCCTCGTTAGGCGAGGAACCGATCGACGTGTGGGCTGTCGGCCCGGGTCTCGGCCAATCACGCGCCGACGAGATCCGTCAGCTCATCCAGAAAATCGAAGCACCGGCGGTGCTAGACGCCGACGCACTCAACATTCTCTCGAGAGACATGAGCGTTCTGACGCGGAACACCGCGCCTCGTTTGCTCACGCCGCATCCCGGCGAGATGAAGCGGCTGTTCCCACACGAGCCTGCGTCCCGCGCAGAAATTGCGGGAGCATTCTGCGCGAAATACTCTGCGACCCTGCTCTTCAAAGGCAGCCGCACAATCGTCGCTGAAGCAGGCCGGCCGCTGAGCTACAACACCACTGGAAATCCAGGCATGGCAACTGGTGGTATGGGCGACGTGTTGACGGGTGTCTGCGCAGCCTTGATCGCGCAAAAACTTTCACTCTACGACGCAGCACGTTGCGGAGCGTGGCTCTGTGGACGCGCGGCGGAGATCGCAGTCTTCAACGGCAATGCGAGTGAACAATCACTGCTACCATCAGACGTGCTCGATCATCTCGGCGCAGCCACGAAAGAGC
>JALZAD010000302.1 GCA_030948555.1 Verrucomicrobiota bacterium
ATCTCCAGCGTTCACCGCGACTACACGAAAGATCAGATCGGCGACGCGCCAACCACATCGATCAGCATTCTCGATTCGGTCGCGAGCCCGGAATATGTGGAGTCGACCACCGCGGGTTGGAAGTTGAACGAGACGACGGCGGACGGCTACACGAAGTCGGTCAACATCGAGGGCTTTCCCGGCTTCGAGACCTTCGAGAAAGGCGACAAGCACGGCACGCTATGGCTGCTCGTTGGGAGGCGCTACTTCCTGCAAATCGAAACCATGGGCCAGGAGCCAGGCGCACTCGGCGAATGGCTCAAGCGCGTCGATCTGCGGAAGCTCGGCGCGACGAAGTAGCGGATCAAGCCCGCTGATGTGAGGTGCCTCGCGGCTCGGGATGACAGGCTCGCGTTGTCGGCGACACCGCGTTGACGCAAAGCGCGTTTAACCGAGCGGCAGCCAGTTGCCAGGTTGCGGCACCGGGCGTGAGCCGTTGAGCGACAGGTAAGTGTATTCCTGGAGCAAGCGCTCGTAGTCGGCGAGCAGCTTCATCGCGTCGTTCGGCTTCAGACGGTCAGATTTGATTGCGGCGTCGACCTGCGTCTTGAGCAGGCGCATGAGCTCAACCTTGTCCCACTGCGTCATGGCGAGCACTTCGCCGATCGTGCTGCCTTCGATGACTTCTTCGATGTACCAGCCGCTCTCTTCGTCGGAATCGAGGAAGATGTGCACCTCGGTCACGCGGCCGAAGAGATTGTGCAGGTCGCCCATGATGTCCTGGTAGGCGCCGACCATGAAGACGCCCAGGTAGTAAAGTTCGCCGGGAAGGATGCGATGGAGCGGGAGCGTGTCCTTCACGTCCTGCAGGTCGATGAACTTCGAGACCTTCCCGTCGGAGTCGCAGGTAATGTCGACGATCATCCCGTTGCGGTCCGGCTGCGTGTTAAGCCGGTGAATGGGCATGATCGGAAAGAGCTGGCCGAGCGCCCAGTGATCGAGCAGCGACTGAAAGACGGAAAAGTTGCAGATGTACTGATCACCGAGCGTCGTCTCGAGCTGCTTCACTTCTTCGGGCACGAAACGCAGGCCGCGATGCATGCTCACGATCTGTTGCGCAAGCTGCCAGTAGACGGTGTCGATCTTGGCTTTCGATTCGAGATCGAGCAGGCCTAGGTCAAAGGCCTGCTGCGAGTCTTCCTTGATCTGCTGGATGTCGTGCAGGCTCTCGATGCGATTACCGCGCTTCAGCCGCTGCTTCACCTCCAAGATTTCGCCGACCAGCTTGTGGTCATTGTCCGAGGGTTCGACTTTGAGCTTTGGCGCCGTCTTTTCAATTGAACCAAACGCTTCCATCACGAGCACCGAGTGATGCGCAACGATCGCGCGCCCGCCTTCGTTCACGATGGACGGATGCGAAACGCCTTCGGAATCGCAAACGTCCATGATGTTCCAGACGACATCGTTCGCGTATTCCTGGAGCGAGTAGTTGGTCGACGAATCGAAGTCGCTGCGGGAGCCGTCGTAGTCGACACCTAGCCCGCCGCCGACATCGAGGTAACCAATCTCGTGACCGAGCTTCGAAAGCTTCGCGTAGTAACGCGACGCTTCCCGGACAGCGCGCTTGATCGTCCCGATGTCCGGCACCTGCGAGCCGACGTGGAAATGAACAAGGTTCAGGCAATGAGCGAGCCCGGCGGCCTTCAGCATTTCACTTGCGGCGACAAGGCTCGTTGTATCGAGGCCGAACTTGGCGTTCTCACCGCCGCTTGTGACCCATTTGCCCGAGCCTTTGCTGTGCAGCCGGACGCGAATGCCGATCATCGGCTCAACCCCGACTTCTTTTGATGCGCGGATTGTCTGCTCGAGCTCCTCAAGTTTCTCCACCACGATGACGACTTTCTTGCCGAGTTTTCGGCCGAGGAGTGCCAGCCGAATGAAAGCGCGGTCCTTGTAGCCGTTGCAGACCACAAGGCTCTCCGGGTCCTTTTGCATCGCAAGCGCAGCGACGAGCTCCGGCTTGCTGCCCGCTTCCAGGCCGAAGTGAAAAGGCAACCCGGCGTCGACGATCTCTTCGATCACCTCGCGCAGCTGATTGACCTTAATGGGGAAAACGCCGCGGTAATTGCCGCGATAACCGAACTCGGTCATCGCGGTCTGGAAGGCGCGCGCGACGGCTTCGACGCGATGCCGCAGCAAATCCTGGAAGCGAATGACGAGCGGAAAACTCAGGCCGCGCGCGCGCGCTTCGTTGACCACTTCGAGGATGTCGATCGAGCCACCGGCATCCTGCAACGGCCGCATCTCGGCGTTACCAGCTGCGTTGATCGTGACGTAACCGCCACCCCAACGATCAACGTTGTAGGTGTTGATCGAGGACTCAATGTCCCACTCGGTTTTAGGAGGTTTTTCGGTCACTTCACGGTGCGCAGAGCGGCATTTTCAATCAGCCGCGGGAACATGCAAGAGGCGGCTGGTAAAATCGCAGTTCGTCGTCATCCCGAGCGCAGCGAAGCGCAGTCGAGAGACCCCGTCTGCTCCGTAGCTCGGCTCGTCCACGCGGTTCCTCGACTTCGGCTTCGCCTCCGCTCGGAATGACGCGCGACGACGATTCTGGATCTGCCACCCTCTTGTATTTCGGACGCTCTCCGCATACCTTCCGGCGCGTGAATAAAACGGTGATCGAGGTGCAAGTTCGCGCGGTTCTGCCGACGAGTGGAGGATGCGCCGTCTTCCTCGGAAACAACGACAAGGTCTTCATCATTTACGTCGACCAGACGGTCGGGAGCGCGATCACCATGTTCATGCGCGACATCTCGAAAGAGCGGCCGCTCACTCATGACTTGATGGCGCACCTCATGACTGCAGTTGGTGCGCACCTCGAGCGCATCATCATCAACGACCTGAAGAACGCGACCTACTACGCGCGCATGATCATTGCGGCGGAGAACGAGCTGCAGCAGAAGAAGATCATCGAGCTCGATGCGCGCCCGAGTGATTGCATCGCGATGGCGCAGCAGGCGAAGGCGCCGATCTACGTCTCGCAGGAAGTTTGGGACGAAGTCGACGACATGAGCGACGTCCTCCGCAAGATGGAGGAAGAAGGACTGAAGCCGGACCCGGAAACGGAGTCGAGCGAAGAGGAAGAGTAGCTCGCGCGCGCGGCTTTCGCGTCGCTCTAAGTTCACCGCGTTTTCGATGAGAACCCTGACGCTGCTTGTCTGCCTCAGCGCCATCGCGCTCGGCCTCCACGCGCAGACCGTCTCGACGACTGCTCCCGAAAGCGAGGCAGTTCCGATGTCGTCTCCGCCGCCTCTGCTCTCCTTTGTCTCACCCGATGCGAGTCTCGTCGCGCGACCGGAAGATGCGCGCGCCGCGAGCCTCTTTGCGTCGCCGCCGCCGATGCAGCTCAAGATTGAAGCGGCGCGCGAGATCAACGGTGCGGCGACCACCAGCTTCCGCGCGACTGCGCCGAATATTTTCGTTCGCTGGCGCGGCGAAAATCTGCCCGTCGGCGCGGATGTCCGCGTCGCCTGGGTGGCGGAAGACGTGGGCGATCTCGTCGAGCCGGATTTCATCGTCGATCAAAATCGCACCGCCGTCGAAACGCCGAACTTCAGCGCGCGTTTTACTCTTTCGCGGCCGCGTGACGGCTGGGCGCCGGGCAAATACCGCGTCGATCTCTACGTCGATGATGAGCTGAAAGACACGCTCGGCGTCACGATCTCGGAGTAGCACTCGTTAGGCGCGCATGATCACCTTCTACGCTCCGGATCAGCCTGCACGCAGCTTGAGCTCGACCGAAGAGTGCACGGCCATGACGCCCGGGGCGGTCTGGATCGACCTGCTCGAGCCGACACCCGAAGAAGAGCTGGCGCTGGAGGCCGCGCTCGGGGTCGATATTCCGACGCGCGAAGAGATGCAGGCGATCGAGCTTTCGAGCCGGCTTTACGAGGAGAACGGGCTCTTGTTCATGACCGCGACGGTCATCACCCAGGCCGAAACGACTCGCCCGCGCAGCGCGGCCGTAACGTTCATCTTCAGTCCCGAGCGGCTGATCACATTGCGCTACTCAGACCCCGTTCCCTTCAACGCGTTCCGCGCGCGGCGCGAAGCGAATCTCCCGCGTTACCAAACGCCGGGCCAGTTCCTCGGCGGCATTGTTGACGCGGTGATCGAGCGCATTGCCGACATCCTCGAAGGCGTCGGTGGGAGTCTTGATCGCATTTCGGTGCGCATCTTCGAGGCGGATGAGCCGGGCGAGCCGATGTCGTTGCCCGGACGAATCAAGAGCAGTCCCGGCGGTCGCGCGCGCAAAGAGCGGCAGCGCAATTACGAGGAAGTCCTGCGCGAGATCGGCATCGTGAGCGACCGGGTTTCGCGCGCGCGAGAAAGCCTGGTCAGCTTCACGCGGATGGTCGCCTTCTATGGTGAGACGCGGAAAGAGAACGGCACCACGCGCGAGGCGCAGGCCCACCTGAAAACGATCGCGGCCGATCTTGGTTCACTTAGCGATCACGCGACGTTCCTCTCGGGCAAACTCAGCTTCCTGCTCGACGCGACGCTCGGCATGATCAGCAACGAGCAAAACGCGATCATCAAAATTCTCTCCGTGGCAGCGCTTGTCCTCCTCCCGCCGACGCTGATCGCGGGGATCTACGGGATGAATTTCAAAAACCTTCCGGAACTGGAATGGCCGCACGGCTACCCTTACGCGCTCGTGCTCATGGTCCTTTCCGCGGTGTTGCCGTACCTGTTCTTCAAGCGCAAAGGCTGGCTGTAGCTGTTGCTGGAAAGGCGCCGCCGCGCTGTGATAAGTTTCGGATCATGCGGCGGCCGCGCGTCATCTTCGCCATCGCGGCACTGGTTTGCGCAAGCGCGCTCGCGCAAGAATTACCGACGCACGAAGGCGAAGAGCAGGCGCTCGAGATTGATCCGCCGCTCTTAATCCAGGCGCGGAACGCCGATGGCTCGTTAGTCCTGGCCGGACCCGCGGCAACTCCGGCGCCACCGGCCGACATCACGAAGCTGGAGAAAGATCTGACCCGCGCCAAACGCGGCGCATCTGGCGCGGAGGGACTTTATCGCGCCGGCATCATCTCGAAGGTCGAAGCAGAAGAACGCGCGCTGCGTGTCGTGCGCCTGGAGGCGAAACTTGCGGAGGCGAAGTTGCAGGTCGCGAAACAAGACGTGGCGCAACCCGCCGAAGAACCCGCCGCGCCGCCGGCCAGCGTTGCAGAAGCAGAAGCCGCCGCGGCCCGCGCCGCCGCTGAGCGTCGCCGCGCGGAACTCGAAGCCGCGTTGCGCAATCTGCAGCGGCAACAGAAACTCCTCGCTCTCGGCAGTGGACGAAAAGCGGACGTGAATCGCGCGGAGCAAAAGGTCGCCGAACTGCAGCACGCGGGCGAGTAGTTGGCGTGCGTCGCGCATTGCTCAGCCTCTCGTTAGGCATTTCGTTCATCGCCTTGGTCCATGCGGAGGAACCTGACGAATTGAAGACGGTCGAAGATCGCATCGCGGAATTTGGCGATGTCGTACGCGAGCGGCTCGAGCCGCAGTTCCGCGCCGCCTGCGTTTCCTATCCTCCGCCGCACGTGACCTTCATCGTCCCGAAGAACGAACGTGTTATCCAAATCTACGCCGCGGATGCAGCGGGTGATTTCCGCTACGTCTGCACCTACCCGGTATTGGGCGCGAGCGGCGTCGCCGGGCCGAAGCTGCGCGAGGGCGATCGGCAGGTCCCGGAAGGCGTCTATTGCCTCCGCGAACTGAACCCGAACAGCCTCTATCACCTCAGCCTTTGGATTGATTATCCGAGCAGCTTCGATCGCGCGCGTGCGCTCGAAGACAAGCGCGATCCCGGCGGCGAAATCATGATCCACGGCGGCGCCGGTTCACGCGGTTGCGTGGCAATGGGCGACCAGGCGGCCGAAGATCTTTTCGTTCTCGCCGCGCTCACCGGCGTCGACAACGTGACCGTCGTGCTCACGCCGGTCGATTTCCGGAAGGACTCGTTAGACCAAATGCCGGACGGCGCGCCGCCATGGCTCGGCGGCATCTATGACGCGCTCAAAGCGGAGCTGGCACGTTATCCCGTGATCGAGCCTACGTCTCAAGCGACTCGTTAGGCGTCCGCTGACCGCGGGTCGACCTGCGCTGCAGATGTGACTCGCATAACAGCACAGCGAGCGCACACGGCGCGCTTTTCATCTTGCCACGGCGCGCGAGCTCGAGCGCTTCCGTCACCGGAACGAGCTGCGTTTCCAGCGTCTCGCTCGCCTCGGTCTGGGGCTTCTTCGAAAGCTCCACGCCTTCGGCGAGGAAGACGTGGCAGTGCTCATCACTGAGCGCGGGCGCGGAGAAGAAAGAATCGATGTAGGTCAGCTTCTCGAAGGTCGCGCCGACTTCCTCGCGCAGTTCCTTGCCCGCCACTTCCTCGGGCGAAGCATCACCGGTGTCGTGCATTCCGCCGGCCGGCGTCTCAAGACACCATTCGTCGATCGCGTAGCGGTATTGCTTCAAGAGGACCATCTCGCCGTTGCGCGTGATCGGCACGATCACGACGGCGTCTCCACGCTCGCAATACGCATACGGCACCTGCTTTCCGCCCTTCAGCTCAACGTCATCTTCACGGACGCGGAAGATCTCGTTCTCGAAACGCGTTTTGCTCCCGCGCAGCTTCCAACCCGCGCCCTCTCCTTTCGGCTTGTCGCCATTCGTGCTCATCAACGTCTCATCGTCGCTGGTCGATGCGCTACGCGGAAAGGGCATACAAATTGTAGGGCGTTTCGCAGAAGCGTCCTATGAACGGCGCAGCCCCGTCGCGTCTCGCGTGAACTAGCGCGCGCCGACAGGCACCGGCGCGACGTCCGGAACTTCTTCGCCGGTGTGTGCTTCGTGATGCGTGTGGCCGCTGCGCAGGAACGGCACGCGATCGAGCACGCGCTCCTGGAACCACTCGAGCGCGAGGTAAATCACCGGCGTGATGTAGAGGGTGATGAATTGCGAAAAGATGAGGCCGCCGACGATGACGAGGCCGAGCGGACGGCGCGAGGAACCGTCGGCGCCGTAGCCGAGCGCGAGCGGCACCGCACCCATGAGCGCAGCCAGCGTGGTCATGATGATGGGGCGAAAACGTTCGACGCTCGCTTCATGGATCGCGGTGCGGCGGTCGTAGCC
>JALZAD010000328.1 GCA_030948555.1 Verrucomicrobiota bacterium
GCCAACATCCTCGACGTCAACATGGACGAAGGGATGATCGATTCCGAGGCGGCCATGACGCGCTTCCTCAATTTGATCGGCAGCGAGCCGGAGATCTCACGGATTCCGATCATGATCGACAGCTCGAAGTGGAGCGTGCTCGAAGCGGGCCTGCGCTGCGTCCAGGGAAAGGGCGTGGTCAACTCCATCAGCCTGAAAAATGGCGAGGAAGAATTCCTTCGTCAGGCACGACTCGTTAGGCAATACGGCGCGGCCATGATCGTGATGGCGTTTGACGAGCAAGGCCAGGCCGACAGTCTGCAACGCCGGATCGAAGTTTGTTCGCGTGCTTACAAGCTGCTCACGGAACGCGCCGGCGTTTTGCCTAACGACATCATTTTCGATCCGAACGTCCTCACGGTTGCGACCGGCTTGGATGAGCATCGGAACTACGGCGTCGACTTCATCGAAGCGGTGCGTTGGATCAAAACGAATCTGCCGGGCGCGCGGACAAGCGGCGGCATCAGCAATGTTTCGTTCTCCTTCCGCGGCAACAACGCAGTGCGCGAGGCGATGCACGCCGCGTTCCTCTACCACTCGATCCGCGCGGGGCTCGACATGGGCATCGTGAACGCCGGCCAGCTCGCGGTGTATCAGGAGATTGAGCCGGAGTTACTCACCCGCGTCGAAGACGTCCTCCTCAATCGACGCGAAGACGGCACCGAGCGGTTGGTCGATTTCGCCGAGACCGTCAAAGCGAAGGACAAGGTCGCGGTCGAGAAAGAAGCGTGGCGCAGCGATCCGGTCGAGGAACGGCTCTCGCACGCGCTCGTGAAAGGCATCGTCGATTACATCGAAGTCGATACCGAAGAGGCGCGTCGCAAGAGCACGCGCCCGCTGGATGTGATCGAAGGGCCGCTCATGGCTGGGATGAGCATTGTCGGAGATCTCTTTGGCGCGGGGAAAATGTTCCTTCCGCAGGTGGTGAAAAGCGCGCGCGTGATGAAGAAAGCGGTCGCCTACCTCATGCCGTTCATGGAGGCGGAGAAATCCGGCGGCAGCAAACCGCAGGGCCGCATCGTCATGGCGACGGTCAAAGGTGACGTGCACGACATCGGCAAGAACATCGTGGGCGTGGTGCTGCAGTGTAACAACTACGAGGTCATCGATCTCGGCGTCATGGTCTCCGCGCCGAAGATCCTCGACACAGCGCGCGAGGTCGGCGCGGATGTGATCGGCTTAAGCGGACTGATCACGCCATCGCTCGATGAGATGGTGCACGTCGCGCAGGAGATGCAGCGCGAAGGATTCACGCTGCCGTTGTTGATCGGCGGAGCGACGACGAGTCGCGCGCACACCGCGGTAAAAATCGCGCCGCATTACAACTCGAGCATTGTGCATGTGCTCGACGCTTCACGAGCCGTTGGCGTGGTGAATAGCCTGATGCAGAACCACGCTGAGTTCGATGCGAAGACGCGCGCTGAGTATGCCTCGTTGCGCCAGGCGCACGCCGCAAAAACCGACGAGCGCAAACTACTGTCGCTCGAAGCAGCGCGTGCGAACGGCGCGCGGTTGGACTGGGCCAGCTACACGCCGCCAACGCCGGAGTTCGTCGGACTGCGCCTTTACTCGACGGACGCCGCGCAAGCTGATGGCTGCGAGCATCGGGCAATCACACTCGAGACGCTGGTGCCGTACATCGACTGGTCGCCGTTCTTCCACACCTGGGAATTGCGCGGGCGATATCCCGCCATTTTCGAAGATCCGGTTGTCGGCGAGCAAGCGCGCGAGCTTTTCGCCGACGCGCAAAAGCTGCTCCAACAGATCCTTGATGAGAAGCTGATCAACGCCCGCGGCGTTTACGGTTTTTGGCCGGCGCAATCGCGCGGCGATGATGTGGAGGTGTTCGCCGATGGCGACAGGACGCAGCCGCTCGCGACCTTCCATTTCCTTCGGCAGCAGATCCAGAAGCCGACCGGACAGGTGAATCGCTGCCTCGCTGACCTTGTTGCTCCGGCGCAAAGCGGGCGTTCGGATTTCCTCGGCGGATTCGCGGTCACGGCGGGACTTGGTGCGGACGAACTCGCGAAGACCTTCAGCGCTGAGCATGACGACTACTCAGCGATTCTCGCCAAAGCGCTCGCCGATCGGCTAGCCGAAGCGTTTGCCGAATATCTCCACCAGCAGGCCCGGATCGCGTGGGGCTATGGCGCGGACGAAAAGCTTTCGCACGAGGAACTCATCCGCGAGCGATACCGCGGCATTCGACCGGCCGCCGGTTACCCCGCATCACCAGATCATCCGGAGAAGCGCGCGCTCTTCGACTTGTTAGGCGCAGAGAAACGCGCCGGGATTTCGCTGACTGAATCGTTCGCGATGAATCCAGGTGCGAGCGTGAGCGGGCTCTATTTCTCGCATCCTGAATCGCGCTACTTCGCCGTCGGAAAGATCGATCGCGACCAAGCGCGCGACTACGCATCGCGCAAGGGCGTCAGCGTTGGCGAGGTTGAGAGATGGCTCCGGCCAAATCTCGCCTACTGACCTGCGC
>JALZAD010000028.1 GCA_030948555.1 Verrucomicrobiota bacterium
GTCTTCCTCTGGCGCGCGGTCTTCAACGAAGGCGGCGGCGGCATGCGCGGCTACGACTACGGGTCGATGATCTACTACTACCTGCTCATGATCCTGGTCTCGAATCTCGTCACCCCGACGGAAGATGAATGGCAGATCGCGAGCGACATCCGGGAGGGGCAGATCAACTCGTTCCTGACCAAGCCGCTCAGCTACCTCGCCTACCGCTTCAGCATTTTCCTGAGCGGCCGGCTGGTCTACACGCTGGTCACGATCCTGCCGATCGCGCTGATCTTTTTCTACTTCCGTCATTACCTAACGTGGCCGTCCGACCCGCTCAGCTGGATCGCCGCGTTCATCTCGTTGCTCATGGCGGCAATGATCCAATTCTTCATCACCTACTCGATCGCGATGATGGCGTTCTGGATCCTGGAGATCTCGACCATCGTGTTCATCGTCTACTCCTTCGAATACTTCCTCGGCGGCCAAATGTTCCCGGTCGACATCATGCCGCCCGGGTTGCAGGTGCTCTTGAAGTGGCTGCCGTTTTACTACGAGCTCTTTTGCCCGATCGCGATCTTCCTCCAGCGCCTGCAAGGAGCACGCATGTTCGAAGCGTTGGCCATCCAAACCGGCTGGCTGATCGCAACCTGGGCGACCGCGCGTTACATGTGGCGGCGCGGGCTTGGGCATTATCAGGCAGTCGGCGGCTAATCGGAACTGCCTAACGAGTCACTCCGTCGGTCGTCCCTCGGCTTTCCAGGCGCGCAGACCTCCGCGGATGGAGCGCACGTTGGTGTAGCCCATTTTCTGCAGGCTCTCGGTCGCAAGCGCGCCGCGACTCCCGCCGCCGCAGTAAATGATGATCGGCTGATTGAGGTCCGGCACTTCGTCCTCAATCTCGAGCTCCACCATCCCACGAGTGAGATGCTTCGCCCCGGGAAGATGTTCTTCGCGAAAGCTCTCTTCTTCGCGCACGTCGATCAGCACCGCGCCGCGTTCCACTTCGCCCTGCGCTTCGGCGGGCGTGATCTCCGTGATATTCTTCTTCGCTTCCGCGACCAACTTCTGAAAACGGTTCGGCTGTTCCATTTCGGAAACTAACGCATGCGCTAAGGTCCAGCCATGCGCCGCTATCTCGAGATCTACGGGATCATGCTGCGCAATTCGCTCATCCGCGAGATGAGCTTCAAGGCGAACTTCGTCCTTTGGATGGTGGTCGAGGTCCTCTGGTTCGTCGGTCAGATTTTCTTCTTCGGCATCATCTTCGGCCAGGTGGACAAGATCGGTGATTGGTCCAGGTGGGAAGTCGTGCTTCTGCTCGGCACGCATCAAACGATCGCGCAGCTCTTCCAGGCGTTCTTCTTCATGAACATCTCGAACATCCCCGAGCTGGTGCGGACCGGAAAACTCGACTCCCTGCTCGTCCTGCCAGTCGACAGCCAGTTCGCGGTTTCGACCAAGCAGTTCGGGCTCGATAGCGTTTTGAACGCTCTCCTCGGCACCGCGGTGGTCATCTTTGCGCTCGTGAAATTGCAGATCGTGCCGAGTGCGTTCCTCGTCGTCCTCTACCTTGGCGCGCTCGCGTTCGGCGTCGGGATTCACTACTCGATCATGCTGACGCTGGCTGCGATCAGCTTCTGGATCGTGCGCGCGCAAGGCCTCGTCTACGGCTACTTCAATTTCCTCCAGATCGCGCGCTATCCGGACGCGATTTTTCCGCGGCTCTTCCAGTTCGTTTTCAGCTGGATCGTGCCCGTCATCATCGTGGCCAACATCCCCGCGCGCCTGCTGGTGAAGCCGCTCGGGAACCCCAGCTGGCTCATGTTGCACCTCGTGATCGCGGGCACGGCTGCGCTGCTTTTGTCGCGCATTTTCTGGCGCTGGGCGCTGCGCCGCTATTCCAGCGCCAGTTCGTGATTTTTCCCTCGTAAACAGGCCGCTGAATTCGCCCGCTGAATAGGGGAAATCTCTCCTTGCGTGACTGGGCAAATGCTCTTAATTACCGCTCCCTCGCGCCCGGAACTCCGGCATTTTTCTTATCATTATGGCAAGTCCCACGAAGAAGACGGCTTCCTCTACGCCCGGCAAAAAGGCCGCGGCGAAGAAGGCGCCCGCTCCGAAGCCAGCAGCCAGGAAGGCACCTGCTGCGAAGAAGGAGACTGGGGCAAAGCCGGCGCCGAAGAGCGCTCATCGTGCGACTAATGGCCGCCGGGAGATGACCACCACTGAGGCCATCTTGGCAACCAATCACAAGCCGCAGAAGCTTGACCCTTTCGTCAGCTCGCAGCGCGACAAGCTCCTCCAGCTCCGCGACGCGATGGTTGATTCGATGGCCGGTGTTGCGCAGGACACGCTGCGTTCTCGCGCTGAAGGCAGCGAAGCCTCCGCTTTCGGCATGCACCAGGCGGACGCCGGTAGCGATGCTTACGATCGTGATTTCGCCCTCAGCCTGCTCTCCCAGGAACAGGATGCGCTTTACGAAATCGACCAGGCGTTGAAGCGGATCGAGATGGGCACCTACGGCGTCTGTGAGATGTCCGGCAAACCGATTTCCCACGCCCGTCTCGAAGCGATTCCCTTTGCGCGCTTCACCGTCGAATGCCAGTCGCAGCTCGAGAAGCAGAACAAGGCTTCGCGCGTGCGGCAGTCAGTCACCTCGCTCTTCGGTTTGACCGATGACGAAGGCGGCGAGGGCGAGAGCGAAGAAGAGCCCAAGACAGACCGGGACGACAACAAGGAGTAGGTATGGCCCAGGAAATCATCACCCTCGAATGCACGGAAGCGAAGGCGCTCGGCAAGCCTGCTTCGCGCTACATGAGCACGCGGAATAAGAAGAGCCCGCGCACGCCGAACCGCCTCGAGAAAAAGAAATACAATCCTTTCCTGAAGCGGCATACGCTGCATCGCGAAACCCGCTAATCCCATGCAACCGAAGACCGCCAAACGCCGTTCCGCTTTTCGCCGCGCTAATCGCACCATGCCGCGGCGTCGTATCGACATCGCGACGGAAGCGATCGACTACAAGAATCCCGATCTCTTGAAGAAATTCGTCACCGAGAGCGGCAAGATCCTTCCCCGCCGCGTCACCGGAATGCCTGCCCACATGCACCGCAAAATCACGCGGGAGATCAAGCGCAGCCGGTCAGTGCTCTTGATGAAGTAAGGCCTCGTGCCTAACAAGTGCTACGCCTTGCGCGTTCGCTCGCCTGCTTCGATCAGCTTCCAGAACTCGCGCGTCTTTTCGAGTTCTGCGTCTTCCGTCATCGGCAGTTTGCTGCGGTAGAGGAAATCCCGCAGCGTGTTCTTGTGCAGCACGCGATGGACGGTGAGTCCCTCGCCCGTCGCCTCGAAGTAGATCCGATACTCCTTCGCGCGGTAGCGATGCAGCCGCTTCCCGTTCCGTTCGATCACGCCGAACTTATTTTTGTCGAGCTGGTCCAGCTCCGTCGGCAGCACCTGGAACTCAGCCAGTAGCTCGAGCTGCAAGCCCTTCGGCAACGCCGACATCTCCGCCGCGCTCAGCTCGTTGAAAATGATCTGATACATCGGGCTCGGTCACAGATACACACGCGTGACGCGCGCGCCAATCCCAGTGAAAACCTCCCACGCGATCGTTCCCGCTCGGTCCGCAATTTCGCGCGCGCTGATCTCCTCGTCGCCCTGTCGTCCGATCAACACGACTTCGTCGCCTAACGAGACGTTTGGCGCGTCTGTTACATCAACCAGGGTTAGGTCCATCGTGACGCGGCCGATCCCCGGACAGCGTTGGCCACGGATGAGGACAGATGCGCCACGATGCGAAAGCGAACGCGGGTAGCCATCCGCGTAGCCGACGCTGAGGGTCGCGACGCGGGTTGGCCGCGCCGCGGTCCAGGTGCGTCCATAACTCACCGCCGTCCCGACAGGAATGTCGCGGAGCAAAACGACTCGTGATTTCCAGGTGAGCGGCGCGCGCAGCTCGTCCTGGAACTTTGGATCCGGGGAAACACCGTAGAGCGCGAGCCCGAGCCGCGCGATGTCGAAGCACTCGTCGTTGTAGCCGAGGATTCCCGCGCTGAGCAGCGCGTGCACTTTGTAATCACCCGCGATCTGCGCGCGGATTTGCCTAACGAGTGCAGAGAATCGGGTCAGTTGCTCGCGCGTGTAGTCAGGGTCTTCGTCGGCCGAAGGCAAGTGCGTTGAGATGCTGTGGATCTTTACCTGCGGCAGCGCCGCGATTTGATGGAGTTCGCGCAGCGCATCTGCCTCCGCGATTCCCATTCGCCCCATGCCGGTGTCGATCTCGCAATCAACGAACGCTGTTCCTGTTCTCGCCGCAGCAGCGAACGCTCGCGCTTCCTCGAAGCTCGAAATCGTGGCGATGAATCCGTGCTCGACGATCGCCTCGCGTTCCACATCCAGAGCGGGCCCGAGAATGAGGATTGGATGCGGCACCGCGCCGCGGGCCTCGAATGCCTCCTCCAAATTTGCGACGCCAAAGAGTTGCGCGTCATTCTCGATCGCCTTCGCGACGGCTGCGAGCCCGTGCCCGTAGCCGTTCGCTTTGATCACGCCGAGGAGCGCGACTCCCGGCCCCACGCGCCTCTGCGCGACGGACGCGTTGTGCCGCATCGCGGCACTTGAAATTTCGGCCCAGCAACGGTCTGCATTCATTGCCGCGCGACTTTCGGATAAGTGATGTGTGGCTCGCGCAAATAGATCGGCTGAAGCGGCGGCAACGTCATCGCTGAGGGACGGTCGGCCGCGAGCTCCGCGAGAAGACTGGCTGATGGATACGAGACGGTGGTTGCGATGTGCCTGAGCGATTCGGTCGAGAAGACGGGCTGATGCGCGGCCGCTAATCGCACCTCGAGTTCAGCGGCAGTGCAGAGTTGCGGCCCGTCGACGCAGCGACGATCCACTACATGCGCAAAGAAGAACGACTGCCGGCGTGCGTCACCCACGACGAGATACTCACGCGCGTTGGTAGGCATGGCTAAGATCGATGCAACGCCGCCGAGCTCGCCAGGAGAGATCGCCTGCAACCCAATCGCTGCGGCGATCGCGATGCGACTTCCCGCATATGAACCGGGACCTAGCCCGACAACGATCCGCTCGGCGTGTCCGCATTGCCGCACGCAACGCTGCAGGTTTTCGAAGAACATCCCCGAATGCTTCCGGTCGTTCGCAAATTCGGCGGCGAAGCTGTCGGTCGTTCCATCTCGGAAGGCGATCGAGCCTCGCGCACTCGAGAGATCAAGCGCCAGGATCTTCATTGATTCCTTCGATCGCCCGCTCCGATTCGCTGCGCATTCGAAACGAGAGCCATCTGCTCGCGACAGGAAGCAGCTCGCGAAAACGATCGGCCCATTCGATCAGGCAAACGCCGTCGCCGTCCAGATACTCATCAAACCCGAGTTGCAAGACAGCCTCAGCGGACTCGAGCCGGTAGAAATCAAAGTGATAAACCGGCAGCCGGCCTCCGCTGTATTCGTGGATCAAGGTGAAGGTCGGACTGGTCGCTTCGGCCGCGCTGCCGATGCCGGCGACGAAGCCTTTCACAAACTGCGTCTTGCCCGCGCCGAGATCACCAGCGAGCGCGAACACATCCCCGCGCGTCGCTCGCCCGGCGCAGCGATAGCCGACGGCAAACGTCTCCTCGGGGCTACGCGAAATGAACATAACCGCCGAGCCTTCGCGTCTTCTTCGTCCCCTGCTCGATCAGTCGGCCGATGCGCGTGAGCGGAAGCCTGGGGAACTTCCTCGCCCAGTCGCGCGAAAGCTTCGGTGCGTCACGCGGAGCGATGGCGAAGAGCAGCTCGTAATCTTCGCCATCGGATATCGCTTGTTCGATACTGCATCCGCGCGTCCGCGGAATCGCCGTTCGATCGAGCTCGAAGCCGACGCCGCTGCGGCGCGCGAGCCGCGGCAGATCGGCCCCAAGTCCGTCGCTGAGATCCATCATCGCGTGCACGTTGAAACGACTCGTTAGCCAACGCGCTTCCGCAAGGCGCGGCGTGAAGCGCACATGTTTGCCGCGAATGGACCCGCCGAGATGGCCGGTAACAAAAAGCTCATCCCCAGCTTCGCCGCCCCCGCGGCCAACTCGGCGCTCATCTTCCACGCAGCCGGTGATTGTGACGGAGAGAGAGAGTGGACCGTCCGTTGCGCTGAGCTCGCCGCCGACAATCGCGACCTCGAAGCGTTTCGCAGCTCTCGTTAGGCCACGGTAGATCGCTGTCAGCCGCGCCACATCAGTCGTGGCCGGCGCAAGAATCGTTACGAGCGCAAACTGCGGCCGCGCAGACGCCGCGGCCATGTCGCTGAGCGGCCGCGCCATCGCTTTCCAACCGACATCCGTCGCCTTTGTTTCCGCGGTGAAATGCACATTCTCGACCACGCAGTCGGTCTTCAGAACGAGCAGCTGATCCGAGCCGGGGAAGCGCACCAGCGCGCAGTCATCACCCGGGCCTGCAACAACCGCGCGATTGGTCGCCAGGTTGCGCGTTAGTCGTTCGAGCAGCCGGTCTTCACCGAGCTCGCGCAGCTTCATTGCAGCGGAAATTGATCGGGAAACGCGAGCGCGATCAGGGTCATGGAATTGAAGAGCGCGTGCATCGTCATCGAGACCAGGATCGAGCCGCTCCATTCGTAGGCAATCGTGAAACAAATCCCGAGCACAAAGAGCGGGATGAGCGAAGGCAAATGCATGTGCACCGCGGCGAAAAGGAAGGAGTTGGCGACGAGGCCCACGGAGCGCCCGAAGTAACGCCGGAGCACGCCGTAGAGGAAAAAGC
>JALZAD010000374.1 GCA_030948555.1 Verrucomicrobiota bacterium
GGTGAGGACGCAGACGGTATGGGGCAATTCGGCCGAATCACTTCGATCAATAATCTACCGGATGAACGAACGCTGATCGAATACGTGCAACGAGCGGCCGAGTTGAAGGACGCAGGCGTGAAGATCGTTCAGCCGGCGAAGGAGAAAGCGACTTCCGCGCAGTTGGCGGTTCCGGACTACCTCGCGCACGCTCTAAAGCGCAATGCCGCTGCGAGGAAGACCTGGGACAGCTTCAGCCCGAGCCATCGCAAGGAATACATCGAGTGGCTCACTACTGCGAAACGCAAGGAGACCCGCAAAAAGCGTCTGGAACAAACGCTCGCCCAACTCACCGACGCGAAGCCGCTGAATTGGAAATATCAGCGCAAATAGTGCGCCTCAGTCCGGCAGGATCGCAAAGACTCGGGCGGGGAATCCCGAGCCGCCCTTCGGCTTCGGAAAGGTCGAGATCACGATGGCGCCCGCCTCAGGCACCTGATCCAGATTGGCCAGCATCTCTATCTGATAGTGGTTCGTGCTCAGGACGTAGGTCTCGAGCGAATAATCATCCTTGCTCGTCGCCGACCCGGGATCGGTGTCGGTCGTCTCGTGGCCGCTCGCCGTGATCTTGCGCTCCTCATAGAGATAGCGCAGCGCCTCTTGGCTCCACCCGGGATAATGCGCCACACCGGACGAGTCTTTGTTGTCCATCTTCGCGCCATCCGGCCAGCGCTTCGACCAATCCGTTCGCATCGCAACAAACGCGCCCTGCGGGATTGCGCCGTGATCCCGTTCCCACTTCTTCACCCGGTCCAGCGTCAGTGTGTAATCAGGATTCTTCTCCGCGTCCGCATGCACATCGATCACGATCAGCGGCAGGATCATTTCCTTCAGCTCAATCTGATCGACGGTCCGCAATCCTTTGATGAAATGCGCTGGCGGATCGACATGCGTTCCCCATTGCCCCACATGCGTGTAGACCTCCGAGAAAAATCCTTCGCCTAAACTCCCGCGGCCTTTCTCATACCAGTAGACTGTCTCGCGTTTCTCATCTGGAAACCCCGACCACTTGGGAATGCCCGGCTCGAACGGATGCGTCAGGTCGACCATCTTCTTCCCGACGAGGATCTGCTGGATACGCGCAAGGTTTGGCTCGTCGGCGTTTCCACACGCAACCGTTGTGAGACTCGCAACGGATATAAGGACAACCAACGCACGACGACCGGGCGACATCGCGCTGTGTTAAAGCAATGCTCAGCAAGAAGCGAACAAGTTCGAATAAGCGCCAACAGCTTCCGTCAGCCTCTCTCCGCAGCCAGCTTGTCGCCCGCGATGCAAACGGTTATCGACACACTCTTCGTGCTGCTCGCACGCGTGGAGAACAGAGCGCTTTGTCGATGGTTATTGGCGAGCTGAAGAAGAAGAGAATGTTGCGGGTTAAAGAAGAATCATAAGAAGTGTTGTGAACAGCTCCTCAAATCCACCTCAACTCGTCGCGCAGTTTCCTGCAATAATCCCCATCGCTCCGCGTCTCATCTGTTTAGCATGAGCCGAGCCATCGAGACGCCGACGCGCATCATTGCGCCCGAAATCCAGGGCGACTCGGCGGATCTGCGCGAAAGCAGCGCCACGATCGAAGCGCTCGCGCCGGAAACATCGGGCGACGACAGCCTCTTCAATCGTTTCGCTTGGCTCTACGTCTTCTTCCGCGAGAAACTTTTTCGCGATGACACCCAGCGCATGATCAATGCGCTTTGGCCGAACGGTCGGCCTACCTCCGGCACGCAACTCATTGAGCTCGGTTGCGGTCCCGGGTTTTACTCATGTGGGCTGGCCGCGCGTTTCCCGGAGCTGTCAGTCCTCGGCGTCGACCGCGCCGCACGTCAGCTCGATTGCGCAGAGCGCAAAGCGCGTCGCCTTGGTCTGGCGAACTGCGAGTTTGAAACCGACAACGTTCTCGACCTATCCCATCCGAACGACAGCGTCGACATCGTGATTGCCGCCCGGCTTTTCACCGTCCTGTCAGATCAGAAACGAGCGATCGCCGAGATGCACCGCGTTCTGCGTTCTGGCGGACGTTGCCTGATTGCCGAACCGCGCTACGCCGTCTGGGCTTCGCTGCCGCTCTTCGCCATGTGGCTGGTCGCGTGTGTGACCGGGATGGAAAATGGCTGCTGCGAACCGCGACGCGCGACCGTTCTAAATACCAAAGTTTTCCGCGCGCTCTTTGCCACGCAGCCGTGGCGCAGCGTGAGAGTCTGGCAGGACGGCCGCTACCAGTACGCGCTCTGCGAGAAGGCTTGAGCCACCGAGTCCTCGACTCCGCAAAGGGCGTTCAGGTTCCACCAGGCCTTTGCGCGCTCGGCGTGATGACGAAGGTCCCGCGCCCCGGCAAGGTGAAGACGCGCCTCACTCCGCCGCTCACGCCTGAGGAAGCAGCCGCGCTGAACACCTGCTTCCTCCGCGACACGAGCGCCGCGATCTCCGCGGCGTCGCGCGACGGACTCGCGGCGGGCGTCGGCGTCTACACACCTGTCGGTGAAGAATCCGCCTACGAAGGAATGTTACCTAACGAGTTCTATCTCGTGCCCCAACGCGGCGATGCTTTCGGCGAACGCCTGATTGCCGCGACGGAAGATTTACTCCGCGTTGGATTCGCGGCCGCATGTTTGATCGACTCGGACAGCCCGACGGTTCCGATTCGTGCCTACGCCGAAGCCGCACGTCTGCTCGCCCAACCCGGAGATCGGATCGTCTTCGGCCCGGTCGATGACGGCGGCTACTACCTTATCGGCATGAAACAACTGCATCGCCGCGTCTTCGAAGAGATCGACTGGAGCACCGAACGCGTCGCCGAGCAGACGCTCGAGCGCGCGAAGGAGACCGGCGTCGATGTAGAGCTGCTGCCCGTCTGCTTCGATGTCGATGATCGCGCGACGCTGCGGCGCTTGTGCAATGAGCTGCTCGGCGGGACCGCTCCGCAAGACAACTACCCCGCGCCCGAGTCGCAGCGGTTCCTCCGCGAGATCGTTGACCGCGAAGGACGCGAGCGGATTTGGCCTAACGAGTAGTAGGCGTGGGCAAGATCAGCGGTTGTCCGCTCGGTCGCGTTCGCTACGCTTCGAGCGCATGGCTAACAACGGAAAACGTGCGCTTGTCACCGGCGGCGCGGGATTGATCGGGTCGCACATTGTCGACCTGCTCGTGCGCGAAGGGTGGAAGGTCCGGATCCTGGACAATCTCGAGCCGAACACGCACAAGCAGGGCAAGCCTGCGTGGATCAATCCTGAGGCCGAGTTTGTGCAAGGCGATCTACGCGACCGCGCCACGATCACCGCTGCGCTGCAGAACATCGACGTCGTTTTCCACGAAGCGGCCTACGGCGGTTACATGCCGGAGATCGCGAAATATGTCGACGTGAACAGCCTCGGCACTGCGCTCATGCTCGAGGTCATCCGCGAGGAAAAACTGCCGATCGAGAAGGTGATCGTCGCTTCGTCGCAGGCGGTCTACAGCGAAGGCGCGGCCAACTGCCCAGAGCACGGCCTCGTCTTTCCAAACGTGCGGCCGGTCGAACAACTACGCCGCGGCGACTGGGCGGTGCATTGCCCGAAGTGCGGCAAAGTCACAACGACGGTGCCGACTCCCGAAGAAGCGCCCATCGGCGGCGAGACCGTCTATGGCCTAACGAAAGTCGACCAGGAAAAGCTGGTGCTGCTCTGGGGGAAGCAAAGCGGGATTCCGACGGTCGCGCTGCGTTACTCGTGCACCTTCGGACCTCGCCAATCCATCTTCAACCCCTACACCGGCGTGATCGCGATCTTCTGTACGCGCCTGCTCAACGATCTGCCGCCGGTCCTCTATGAAGACGGCGAGCAGACGCGCGATTTTTCGTTCGTCGAAGACATCGCACGCGCAAACCTTCTCGCCGCCACGACCGACAAACTCGATGGCTTTCCCGTCAACGTCGGTAGCGGAAAAGGCGTCGCCGTCCGCGAAGTAGCCGAGCAAATTTCCGAAGCCCTCGGCATTCGCATCGCGCCGGAATTGAATGGCGAGTTTCGACCCGGCGAGATGCGTCACCTCACCAGTGGGACGGATCGCATCCGCGCGGCCGGTTATCAGCCGCAGGTGGATTTGCTCGCCGGCATCGGCCGCTATCTCGATTGGATTCGGCAGCAGGCGGACGTGAAAGATTACTTCAGCGAAGCGGCCGACATTCTTCGTAGCAAAGGCATCGTGCACCGCGTGGCGAAAACGTGATCGACACCGCGATCATCCCTGACCTGGACGAGCCGATCGCGGCCCACGCGCGAACCGATCTGCCTTTGCTTCATGTAGGGATGACGGTCGATGAAGCGCTCACGCAAATCCGCCGCGAAGGTGTGGGCGAACGCGTCATCTACTTCTACGCAGTCGATGATGAACGCCGGCTCGCAGGCGTGCTGCCGACCCGGCGCTTGTTGACCGCGCCACTCGAAACTCGGCTGGACGAAATCCTCATCCGCAAAGTGGTCGCGCTTCCAGCCACTGCGACCGTCCTCGAAGCGTGCGAGTTCTTTGTCCTCTACAAGTTCTTCGCCTTTCCCGTCGTTGATGCAGAACGGCGCGTTGTCGGTGTGATCGACGTCGGCCTGTTTCGGCAAGAGGTGCTCGAAGGCGAACGCGAAGAAGAAGCAGCGCCGGCAAAACCAGCGGGCGAAGAATTCTTCGAAGCGCTCGGTTTCCGCATCTCACAAATCCGTGGTGTCTCGCCGTTCCGCGTTTTCCGATATCGATTCCCGTGGTTGCTCGCCACGGTTCTGAGCGGAACCGCGTGTGCGCTGCTCGCCGGTGCATTCGAAGCGACACTCGCCAGCAGCCTCGTCATCGCGTTCTTCCTCACCATGGTGCTCGGGCTGAACGAGAGCGTGAGCATGCAATCCATGACTGTCACGATTCAGGCCTTACGCTCCGCTGCGCTCACGCGGCGCTGGTTCTACGAAACCTTTCGTCGCGAGCTCGCGACGGCTGTGTTACTCGGCGTCTCCCTCGGCCTGGTTGTGTTTGCGATCGTTTGGGTATGGCAACGCGATCTACCTGGCGCGGCGGTAGTCGGCGGCAGCATCGCGCTGTCGTTGGTCACGGCGTGTCTCTTCGGACTTTCCGTTCCGTCATTGCTCCACTGGCTGAAGTTGGATCCGAAGATTGCGGCCGGTCCGGTGACGCTCGCCTTTACCGATTTCTGCGCGCTCCTCTTCTACTTCGGCGGCGCGGCAATGGTCCTCCGATGAACGCGAAAATCTCGGTCGTCATCCCGGCGCTGAACGAGGAAGAACCAATCGCTGATGTTGTCCGTGCCTGTCTCGCGAACGGCTTGCCTAACGAAGTCATCGTGGTCGACAACGGCAGCACCGATCGAACGGCCGAGCGCGCGCGGGAAGCCGGTGCACGCGTGATGGACGCGCCGCGCGGTTATGGTCGCGCCTGTGCCGCGGGCGTGCGCGCGGTTGCGCCGGACACCGGGATCGTCGTGTTCCTCGACGGCGACGGGAGCGATTGCCCCGAGCTCATGGAACGACTCGTTAGGCCAATCGTCGACAACACGGCGGATTTCGTGATCGGTTCCCGCACCCGCGGCGAACGCGAGAAAGGCAGCATGAACGCGCAGCAGGTTTTCGCGGGGTATCTCGCGGGGGCACTCGTCCGCCCGCTTTATGGCGTGAAGTACACCGATATGTGTCCGTTCCGCGCCATCCGGCGCGATGCGCTCGAGAAGCTGGGGATGAAGGAGGAGACCTACGGCTGGAATCTGGAGATGCAGATGCGCGCCGCGCGCGCCGGGCTCCGCGTTCTCGAGGTGCCGGTGAACCATCGTTGCCGGACCGGTGGCGAATCAAAAGTTTCGGGGAGCTTGCGCGGCACGTTCCTCGCGGGCACGCGCATCCTAGCCACGCTCTTCCGCGTCGCGATGGAGCGCCAAGAAGCGGACGCGTCCGTAACTACTCGTTAGGCGCGAAGATCACGAAGTAATCGAGCTTGTCGGCTTTCACGAAGTCGTATTGCGCGACGAGCTTGAAGCCGGCCTGCGCCGCTTCCTTGATCACAAGGTTTGCATCGAGCCCGTGATCATCGCCTTTCCCGTTTTTGTCGATGATCCCGAGCTTCGCGCCCGGTCGCATCGCCGCGCGCACGTGACGTAGCAACGCGATCGGCTGCGCGACTTCGTGGTAGGTCTTGAGGAGAAGCACGGCATCAACGCTGGCCGGCGAAAGGAGCGGATCGTCGGGCTTCCCGAGCACCGTCCGCACGTTCGCGAGCTTCGCCTTTTTCGCGCGTGCTTCGATGTAGTGCACGTAATCAGGATTGATCTCGACCGCGTAAACGACGCCGTCTTTTGCGACCCGCCGCGCGGCACGAACCGTAAACCAGCCCGATCCCGCGCCGACATCCGCGACGCGCGAACCGCGCCGAATGCCTAACAAGTCCAGAACGCGATCGATCTGCAGATTCTTCGCCCGCGCTGGATCTTCGAAGATGGCGAGGTCGCCTTTGTAGGGCTCGCTGGTGGGGCGCTCGATTGCGTCGTTTTGTCCGGAGCTGGTCGCGACCGCGCTCGCCAAGACACAGCAGAGAAGGAGCAGTCGAGGCTTGTTCAGATCCATCTCCCAGCCTAAGCCAGAGACGCGATTTGGGAATAAAGGCAGCGGGCGCGCCTTCTGAACATCATGAGCACGACCGACGACGAACCGCGGCAACTCTCAACCGGACGGCACGCCGGCGCGGGGTCCGTAGCTGGTTTGGTCGCCGGGATAGTGATGACGGCACTCATGCTGTTGCTCGCATCCGCGTTCCGCATCGCGACGCCGATCACGATCATCGGCGACCGCCTCTCGGTCTTTTTCAATGTCGAGACGTTCCTCGACCTGATGCATCGCCTCGGCGGCTACAATCACATGAAGCAACTCGGTACCGGCTCAGTCCTGCTGGGCCAGATCGTTCTCGGCGGAGTTGGCGGGCTGATTTACGGCCTCTACGCCACTAGGCTTTCGCGCGGAGCACGTCGGACCTTCTCGATTTGCGCCTTCATCATCCTGCCGCTGCTTGCTGTAGCAGGCGTTCTCTGGCCGGTGCTCGGAACAAGCTACAGCGGCTATCCGATCAGGAACGCGACCATACTGACACTCCTTGGTCTCGCGATCTCATTCATCGCGTTTGAACGAACGCTGGTGCTCGCATTCCACGGGCTCATCGCCCGTCCGCGCGCGCTGCCGCAGGATGTGGAATTCACGCCGCCGATCGGTCGTCGCGCGTTGATTGTCGGTGGGCTCGGTCTGCTGGTGGCGGGAGGCGGCGCGGCGATTCTGCGCAAGCTCTACCAGACCGCGACCTTCAGCTATGACGGCACGCAGTACGGGGGCGAAACGGTGCAGGCGATCACGCCTAACGAGCAGTTCTATTGCGTGACGAAGAACGTGATCGATCCTGTGGTCGATGCGTCCGTTTGGCGACTGGAAGTGACAGGCCTCGTGAAGAGCCGGCAGACCTACAAGCTCGATCGCTTGCGCGGATTAAAGCCCGTCAC
>JALZAD010000400.1 GCA_030948555.1 Verrucomicrobiota bacterium
GCAGGCGCCGGCTCAGCGAGGCCGCCGCGCGACGGAAGAGGTTCTGCACGAATGTTGCGTTCGGCTTCTTCGCGATCAGCACTGACTCGTGCCACGTCTCTCCGCCCGAGGTGTAGCTGAGGTCATCCAGCCAAGTGGTGTGCGCATGGAGTACCTTCAGCTGCGCGTAACGCGCCACCGCGCGGAAGCCGTCCGCGAGTACTCGCCAGCAATCGAGCGGGTAGCGATGCTCGGGTCCCGCAGCCGGCGCGATGATGCAACAAAGCCCGCCGGGTTTCAGCACGCGCGCGATCTCCTCCATCGTGACCCAAAAGAACTCCGCGTGCTCGAAGGTCTGACCCGACACGATCACGTCGACGCTGTTGCTCTTGAACTCGCGCCAGCGGTAGGGATCGCGCAGGACGAGGTCGACATTCGGACCGGGCGCGAGATCGGCGGCGATGTAGCGCCAGTTCGCGTTGGTGAAGATCGGGCGATAGGAGCCGTTGTAATCCGCGCTGCCGATGTCGAGGATGGTCAGCCGCGAGCTGCGTTTCGATGCGAGATAATCGCGGCAGAACTCCGCCATCTTCTCGTAGGAGCTCGGGTGCATCGCGCGCGGTTACGGCTTCGTCGCCCACACCTCGAGAAACCACTTCGCCTCGCGCGCATGGATATCGGCAAAGCCGGCGCGGCGCAGGTAAGCGGTCAGCTCCTGCTCGGTCGAATGCTTGGTGATCTGCGGCGGGCGCGCGTGCGGCGGAAATTGCCGGCTGACCTCGAACACTTCCCAGCCAGCATCGGAGCTGAGGTCGACGTTATCGATGAAGACGCGGCCGCCCGGTCGCAGCACGCGATGCGCTTCGACGATGTAGTTGTAGCGATCCCACTCGTCGAGATGCATGAAGACTACCGTGCAGTAGACGACGTCCGCTGATTCGTTAGGCAAAGGCGCGAGATCGAAGCCGCTGATTTCACACAGCTCCACGTTCGGGAAATCGGCGAGACGTTTCCGCGCGAGCGCGACCATGTGCGGCGAGACGTCGCAGCCGATCCACTTTCGGCAGATCGACGCGAGTTGTTTGCCGACGCGGCCGACGCCGCAACCGATCTCCACCACCACGTCATCGGCCTTGATCCCGACGCTGCTCATGAGCGCGTCCCGCGTGATCACGCCCGTGCTCTCGAAGGTCGGTTCATCTTCAAACCCGCCCACGTGCAGCTTCGCGGAACGTTCATCCCGCGAGAGAGCACTCCAGACCTGTTTATAATCCTCGCGACGTGGAGCGAGCTGCGCCTCGAGCTTCTTCACCTTATCCGCGAGCTGACGCCGCTCGCGCTCCAGCCGTTCCATCTTTCGGATCCACTGCCGTGCGCCGGGAATGCGCCTGAGGATTGGGTGTTTCATCGCGGGAGATGCGCTAAGGTCTGCGCCTGCCTCGCGCGATGTTCGAGAAACTTCCCAGCCTGCTCGCATACCAGCCGCAGTTTTATCGCGGCGGTCCGATCGGTCTTCATCGGCCGTTTCTATACGACCTCGTCGCGAACGCCAAACCGAAGCTGGTCGTGACAGTGGGATTCGCCGACGGCGAAGCGTTCTTCACCCTGTGCCAGGCGGCGCAAGAGCAGGGGATCGCGATGCGTTGTCTAGCTTTGCCGCGCGATGTGGGGCAGGCCAGCGAAGATCGCGCGTGGCGCGAAGGGATGACGCACGCGAGCGAGTTCTATCCGCAGATCGCGGAGTTGCGAACCGTCTCGTCGGCGGAGTTGGCTGACTCGTTAGGCGATGACAGCGTCGACATTCTGCTGGTCGATGACTGCGACTCGGGAAGCGTGGTTGCGCGCGATCTGTCTTCTTGGAAAACGAAGCTCGCGCCGGGCGCTGTCGTGCTCGTTCACGGGATTGCACTCGAGCGAGAAGACGCGCCGCGAAATGCGTGGCGCAACTTTTCGCAGCAACAAGCCAGCGTCGAATTGAGCGGCGGCATTGGTCTCGGCATTACGCGACTTGGCCCAGCCGCGGATCTGTTCGCGGAGTGGTTCGGGTTTCCGATTGCGGAGGTCCAGACACTGCATCGTTTCGCGTGGCAACGCGCGCACGCCGAAGCGCTGGCCAGGGAAGCCGCGCGGAAAACGGCAGCGTTCGAAGTGCAGAACGCGTGGCTGCACTCCGTGCTCTCAAAGGACTCGGACGTCCGTGAGTTCATCCAGTCGCTCTCCGCGAGCACGAGCGACCTGAAGCAGAAGGTGGAGCCATTGCAGCGCGATCGCGCGAAAGCGCAGCTGGTGATGGATGCGCAGGCGGAAAAGCTCGTGACCTGGGCGGCGCAAATCGAAGCGTTGTGCAGCGAACGCGACAAGCTGCTCGCGCAGGTGAAAAAGCAGAAGGCGATCATCAGCGCAGCGAAACAGGCCTGCCGAAAACACGGCAACTGTTTCCGCGTTTCGCTCACGCCCGAGCCGAAGACGCATCGCGGCGTCCGCGAACGGATTGCGCGCGAGGTGAACCGCTGGCCGCGGAAGGTGCGCAGCCTGATCGCGCCGCCGCCGATCGAAAAAGTGGCAGAGAAGATGGTCGCTGCGGAACCCGTGGTGAAGGATCGCTACGAGCTCTGGATTGAGGCGAATGAACCGCCCGCAG
>JALZAD010000411.1 GCA_030948555.1 Verrucomicrobiota bacterium
TCTTGATATCACGCGCTACACTTGCGCCACTCGTTTCAACATTTTCATGTGGGCCGCTGTCACTCGCCGTAGTTAGGAATTCCTCGGCAGGCGTTAGTAACGCGCTTTTCAGCACGCACGCGGTGCAAAGCCCTTCAGGTGCATCGGAAAAGATTTGTCCGCCGCACTTTCGGCAAATTCTGATTACGCTGAGCATTGTCCGGGTCGTGCGCGCACTCCCGCTTTGTACTTCGTAAGACTCTCCCCCGCGTTACGCCGCCACGACAGCAATGAGATGGCGCAGCTCATCTTCGATGTCCCCCGGCGTAGCCACGGTGTGGGCAATCTCGTCTCGCAACAGTGATTGATAGCGTTGCCGAAATCGGTAAAACGCCTGCCGCACCGCGTTCTCGGTCATCCCGAGGTGCGCGGCAATCTCCGCCTGCGATGGCGCGCCTGGTTCATCCGGTAGCAGTTGTTTCAAGGAATCAAACAACGCAGCGTTACCTGCGGCGCGGTATTCCTCTTTCAATCGGCTCAGCACGCACTCCAGCAGCGTTGAAGCCCACCGGCGCTCGTAAATCAT
This sequence comes from Verrucomicrobiota bacterium, assembly GCA_030948555.1. Lineage (GTDB taxonomy): Bacteria > Verrucomicrobiota > Verrucomicrobiia > Chthoniobacterales > UBA10450 > JACCTI01. Next base: position 566 of record JALZAD010000411.1, read on the forward strand.
TTCGGCAGTAAGGGGATCTGCTGGTTCCAAGTCGATCCGTTCGTCAGCGTCCAATCCTTCCAACGGAATGAGCCGTTGTCCCTTTCCACGCTTGATCGCCATCGCGCGACGATGCTCATCGGTCAGAAAGTATTTTAGAGCCCCGAGCAGATAAGAACGAAGTCGACCTTTTTCCTTGCGCACGGCGTTGAAACTTTTGCGCTCCAGGAGCTGCGCAAAGAACCCCTGCGTAATGTCTTTTGCCTCTTCTGGCCCGAAGCCCTGCCGTTGCACGAAGCTGTAAATAGGGCGCCAGTAAACGCGGCAAAGCGTTTCGAGCGCTTCGTATGCCGCTGGCGATTCATCCTGCGCGCGCAACACCATGCTCCAGTGCGTCGTATTAAATGCGACGGCCCCGTTCCGCGCGCTCGAACCAAGCCCACTCACTGACGTCAGCGGGTCATCAGCAGGCACAGTGGAAATCCAATTAAAAGATCGCGCCGAAATCAAGACTGCATTGCCGAAGGTCGATGACAATAGGTTACGACCAAGGGTGCTGAAGCAGCGCTGAGAGGTGCTCTGGTCAACCTCGATCTGCCACCGGATCCCGAGAAGATGAAAGCGAAATTGTCGCGTACAATCGAGTCTAGCAACCGTCCCTGCAGAACTTTGAATTCGAAGCCGCCGGGGCTCCGGCATTGCGATCCAAGAGGCACGTGCGGTCTTCGCAAAGCGTGTGTTGGGAAACCTACGACAACCAGTCGTTAGGCCCTAACGAGTAATTTATGGAGCCTAGGGGATTCGAACCCCTGACCTCCTCAATGCCATTGAGGCGCTCTACCAACTGAGCTAAGACCCCGCGGAGGATTGTGAGTGTAGGTTTGCACTCGATGATTGCAACTCGCGCGCGATCACAGACACGCCGAGCCGGCGCGCGATCTCTTTCAACTCGCCCAGCTCGAGCACAAGGGTGCGGCCTGCCTCGATCGCAACGACGCGCGCCTTGACCTCGCCGGCGGTGGCAATCGTCGCCGGACCGATGACGGGGACGTCGAAGCGAAGGTCGTGGTTCGGCTTCGAAACTTTCACCATCACGGCGCCGGAACGGGCAAGTGCACCGCCGCGTTTAAGCGCTTCGTTTGTTCCTTCGAATGCTTCGACGGCGAGCACGGTGCCGCCTTTCACGACAACCGTTTGGCCGATGTCCAGACGGCTCACCTCTTTCGCGATGGCGAAACCGAACTCGACGTCTGCTGCTTCGCGCCGGCTCAAGGCGCGGCCCGCGATGAGTCCCGCAGGGGCGAGGAAGTCATCCATAAACGTCGTAGCGGGTAACAGCTCGATGCCGGCTTTTGCGAGCTCATCCGCGACTGCGCCAAAGAGCGACTCGGCGTTGCGGTGTTTCATGCGCGCGAGGGCAAGCAGCGCCTTCATGTCGGGGCGCAGATCGAACAGGTTCTTCGGCGCGATCTGACCCGCCATGATCGCGTGGCGAACGCCCGCGCCGCTGAAGTAGTTAACCAACCGGCCAAGCTGCCCGACGCGCATCCACTCGATCTGGTCGACGAGCGGTTCGAGCTTCGGATCCGTCTCGCCGGTGAAGGCGGCCGCAACGACGCGCGCGACTCCGGCGCGGTGTGCCGATTCAGCAAGCAGCCGCGGATATAGCCCGTTCCCCGCGATCAGGCCGAGGGAAGGCGGCGGTTCCACTCGTTAGGCCAGTAGCCTTAAGGATGGCGGCGGCGCTTGACGTGGATCTGCGCGAGCGCCTTTTGCAGTGTGGCCTGAATGGTCGCGACTTCTTCCGCGCCGTGATCTTCGTTCATGGCTGCCTGGGCACGCGCGACTGCGGCTTCGGCGGCATTCAGGTCGATCTTCGACGCTTCAAGCGCGACATCGGTCAGCACAGAGACAGCATCAGCTTTGATCTCCACGAACCCCTCGCCGACGGCGAGAAAGGTCTCTCGACCGCCTTTCAAGACGCGCAGCTCGCCGGGCTTCAAGGTGGTGAGCAGCGGGACGTGATTCGGATAAACGCCCAGCTCACCCTCGGAGCCAACCAGCGTTACCATCTCCACGTCCTCGGAGTAGGCAGTCGCCTCCGGGGTGACAATCTCGAGTCGCAAGGTCGCAGCCATTTGTTAGGCGGCGTCCTTGATCATGTCGATGCCGCCCTTCATGTAGAAGTTCGACTCCGGCACGTCGTCGTGTTTGCCGTCGAGGATTTCTTTAAATCCGCGGATCGTTTCCGGAATTGTGACGTACTGGCCTTTCGTGCCGGTGAAGACTTCCGCAACGGCGAATGGCTGGCTGAGGAAACGCTGGATCTTGCGCGCCCGAAGCACGGAGAGTTTGTCGTCCGGACTGAGCTCATCCATGCCCAGGATGGCGATGATGTCCTGAAGATCGCGATAGCGCTGCAGAACTTTTTGCACGCCACGGGCGACCGCATAGTGCTCTTCGCCGACGACCTCGGGCGAGAGCGCTTTGGATGTCGAGGCAAGAGGATCGACCGCCGGGTAGATGCCGAGCTCAGCGATCGAGCGCTCAAGCACGATGGTTGAGTCGAGGTGCGCGAACGTGTTTGCCGGCGCCGGATCGGTAAGATCGTCCGCCGGGACGTAGAC
>JALZAD010000037.1 GCA_030948555.1 Verrucomicrobiota bacterium
CTGCACGCTGCCTTCGAGGACGAAGGTTACGCCCAGAGCGCGGGCAATCTCACCAACGTTGCGCGCGCTGTTCACCTGATACTGCATGACCGAGGTGCGGCTGATGACCTTAATGCCGGAGACGCGCGACAGGTTCCGCAGGATTTCGTCCTGCACGCCGTCCGCGAAGTAGGCGTTTTCCTTCTCCACACTTAGGTTTCCAAAAGGCAAAACAGCGATGCTTCGGTCGGCTGGTTTCAGGTCTCCCGCGCCGAAGCTCTCGCGGCTCCGAAACATGAGCGTCGCGCCCGCGCTAGCTATCAACAGCGCTGCGGCAACCGCGGCGACAATGGCACGTTTGCGTCGAGGAGAAGCAGCCGGCTGAAGGTTCTGACGTTTTCGCCAGCGGCCGATTCCAAGGCGCTGCTGTTGTATTTTCTGCGGCAGGACGGGATTGCCGACGCCGTCACGACAAAGGTTGAAGAGATGCAGGCGAAGGCCGTGCTTCACCTCGCACTCACCAAGGTCATGAAGGTAATCGTGCCAGTGGCGGTACGAGCGCAGATCGTCGGCCATGCGCTTTGAAAGCAGGATGTGTCCGGCATCGCCGCAATCTAGAACCCGCTGCGCAATGTCGATCCCGGCGCCGGCAACATTGGCGCGGTCATTTACATCCGGCACCATGCGGATAGGTCCGCTGTGTGCGCCCATTCGCAGCTGCAGACGCTGATCGGTTGTCCCGGCGTGCGCGATCTCGAGCGCGCATTGCAACGGTGCCTCGGGGTTATCGAAGAAGAGCAACGCCATGCCATCGCCGGTCGGGAGGCGGACGAGTTTTGCGTCCGCTTCTGCGGCCCTGAAGCGCGGGCTATTTCGGACCACGGTGTTGAGGCGTGCCAGGAGCGCGATCTGTTCGTCGACCAGTAGCTTCGAGTAACCGACCACATCCATTAAGAGGACGTGTGCGATCTCGGGCTGCAGATTCGATTCAGGCTCGGTATCCATGCGCGACGGAGTGACCGCCCACCATCCTTGCCGACGAATAAAGCTAAGGTCGAGCCGAAAGCGGCGCGGCAGTCTCGACGGGATTGGGTTCTTCCACCGGCAACCAGAAGGCGGCGACGTTGAGCACGATCATGACTAAGGCGAAGAGATACATGCCCATGGTGACGCCAATCGCGACGTGCATCGCGCAAACTGCAACGAGCCAGGGGCGCCGGGTTCGCCTTCCCCAGATCATCACCGGATAAGCTAGCTCGAGCAGGCAGATGGCCAGGCCGGCCGCAGGCAGGATGGCCTTGAACCGAACGAGGAACTCTGGCGAGATAAGGTTGAAAGGCGGCCGGATCAGCGCTCGCCAAAGGTTCAGGCCGTTCCACCAGCCGCTGCCTAGCAGCTTGCTCAAGCCGCTGAAGAAGTAGATGAGGCAAAGGTGTAGTTGCAGCGCTACCTGGAAGAGTCCGAGAAGGCGCGCGTCCGGTAGGCCGGCGCCGCGCGCGAGCCTTCGGCGGAAGTCAAAAGAGTAGCGATCTGGGAGCGGCGACAACATCAGGTAGAACAAGCCTATGGTCATGAAGTTATCGACTCCGTAGGACAATGTGCCGCCGCTCTTAGCAGCACAAAGGTGTAGGTACCACGCGGCAATAGCTGATTCGCGACAGCGGAAACCTGCGAGCAACCCGCAGCCGCCCGCGAGGAGGAGAAACCAGCAGACGACAAGGGTTGTGTGCTCGCTTAGTCCGCACTTACTTGCAGGTCCGATCACCTGGGCCAACGTCGGGATGAAGCGGCTTTCAAGGCCTACCAAGCCTTCGGCAAATTGGCGACCACCTATGCCACTACCGGTCGTGGCGAAAAGGCGAGGCCAGTCTGCGCCGACCGCCAGGCAAAGGGCTACCACCTGCGTGCCCAGACCGATCCGGAGAATGGCTAACCAGCCGTCGCTCCTGGCTGGTGCGACAATTCTTTCCGCGCGCTCCAACGCTGCGGCGAGCCGTCGCGCGATCATTGGGCCGGAGCGAGAGTGAAGTCGTAGGCGTTCAGGAATTCATAGTGCTCGCCTGCTCCGGCGACAAACTCTTCCGGCATAGGCAACGTTAGCTCGCCTAGAATGGCGCGAACCATGACCGCCTCCGGGTGCTGCCGCCAAACGGACGTCGCGAGTAGCTTGATCAGGATCTCCCGCATCGCGGGCGAGGTTGTATTTCCGAGAGCGTCGAGGTAGCCGGCCAGCCGCAAATTACCTTCTGCGCGATCGAGTCCGGCCAGGTCATGCTCGACATGTCCGTCCGGGAAATGCAACTCAAAGACAAGCTTGTAGCTATCGGGCACATTCGGCGCAAAGTAGCCGTAACCTAGTTCGATCCCAGCGGCATTAGTGTAGAAGGCAACCGCCTGGCGCAATGGATCTCCGAGCGGAAACGCATCGGCCGTAGCCGCCGCAAAGACCTTCTGTGCTCGCGCCGCAGCAGGCACAAAGCGCGGCGGCACCATCGTGTAGCCGTTAGCAATCAGGCCGAGCGTTTCCCGGCATGAGATGCCGAGCAGCAACAGGAAGTGGAGAACGAAGCAGCCGAAGTAAAGGTGCAGGCGTCTCACGCAAGCGCCGGACTAGCTCCGCCGGATAGGTTCTCTGGGTGAGCTACTTGGGCGAGACCGCGCGCAGGAAGGCCTGCATGTCAGCTTCGCTCTTGAACCCGAGTAGCTGCGTCGACTTCACGCTCCCCTTGAACTGCTTCGTCGGCAGGTAAGTATGCTCGGCCATCATGGCCGCTTGCGTGTTTTGCGGCGAGCGGATGAACCCCGCCATCTTAAGCCACTGCGTAGAACGAATGAGCATCAGGTTACCGAGGGGTTGGACCTGACTCGGATCTGGCGTGATCACGCGATCGGTTTTGATCATCGTTCCTGCTGGCGGCCAGATCACGCCAGCGCGCGCGTCCTTCACGATGGTGGTTTGCGGATCGGTGTACTTGTTGAACGCTGCGATGAAGCGCGCTTTTTGTTCTGCCGTGGCAACAACCGGCTCGTTAACGGTAAAGCTAATCGCAACCGCCGAGCCGCCATTCTTTCCAGCGCCGCCCATGGTGCTGCATGCCTGAAAGATTCCGAATACCAGCACGCTCGCGGCAACCGCTGCGAGCAGCTTCAGACCAACAGGGGGTGTCTGCATGTGCTGGTTTTCTCCGAATCCGTCTCGCGGACCAAGGATAAAATTCCGTGTCCGCTGATTGCAATGGAGGTTACAATCGACGACGGAGAGTCCTTTCCGGGAATGAAGCTGTCGCAGCTTGGGTTATCAGTCTTACTTATCTTTGTCTTTGGCCTAACGAATGGTCACGGGCAAAGCATCGCCGTGCCGTGGAGCGGCCACGGCCACGATCCGCAACATACCGCGATCTCGCCGACCCACGCGCAGCCGCTCGGCCAGATCCGCTGGCAGATGCCGGTCGACCTTGATCGGCAGTATTGGGGTAGCTCGCTGCTCGTGCATTACGGTTCACCCTTGATCACGCGCCAGAACACCGCGCTTGTCCCAGTGAAGGTGGGCGGCGGCGACACCTTCCGCGTTGAAGCACGGAACCCGGCGGATGGTGCGGTGAAGTGGATGGCGCAGAGCGATTACTCGCTGCCGCCGCACGGATGGACTCCGCCCTTCGGGATCGCTCTGACGCCGAAAAACCGCCTCTACTATCCGGGTGCGGGCGGCACGGTTTACTTCCGTGATTCGCCTGACGCGGCGAGCGGCGCGACGGGGCAGCTCGCCTTTTACGGTGCGCCGCAATACCAGGCGGATCCCGCGACGTTCGACGACAACGTGAAGATCAGCACGCCGATCACGGCGGATCGTTACGGCACCATCTACTTCGGGTTTCAGGTGCTCGGTTCGAACCCTGCCAATCTGCAGAGCGGCCTGGCGCGGATTGCTGAAGATGGCGTGGCGACGTGGATTTTCGCGGGTGAAGCAGCGAGCGACGGCGGCATCCAGCAGGTGGTTTTGAACTGCGCGCCGGCTCTGAGCAACGACGGGAAGAAGCTCTACGTCGCGGTAACCTTCGGAAGCTACTCCGGTGGATACATGCTGATGCTCGATAGTCGGACGCTTGCGACGCAGGCGAAGATCCGGCTGACGGATCCGCTTTATCCGGACTCCGATGCGAAGCTTGCGGATGACGGCAGCGCCGCGCCGACGATCGGACCGGACGGCGACGTTTATTATGGCGTGCTGGAAGCGGCGCCGTATTCGAATCACTTCCGCGGCTGGCTGCTGCACTTCGATGGTGCGCTGACGCAAAGGAAAATCGCGGGCAGCTTCGGGTGGGATGACACGGCGTCGATTGTGCCCGCGTCGCTCGTGCCGTCCTACACCGGCTCGTCCGAGTATCTCATTCTCACGAAGTACAACGACTACGTCTCCGCCGGCGGCAGTGGCGTGAACAGGCTCGCGCTCGTCGATCCGAACGCCTCGATGATCAGCTCGATCAACGGCGCGACGGTGATGAACGAGGTGCTCGCGATCGCCTGCCCGACGCCGGATTGGGAGTATCCGAACGTCCCCGGTGCGGTGCGCGAGTGGTGCATCAACACGGCGGCGATCGATCCGGCGACGAAGTCCGCACTGGCCGGTGCGGAAGACGGCAAGCTCTATCGCTGGAGTTTTGAGACGAATAGCTTCTCCGAGGTGTTGACCCTGACGAACGGAGTCGGCGAGGCCTACACCCCGACGATGGTCGGCGTGGACGGCACCGTCTACGCGATCGCTGACGGCACGCT
>JALZAD010000077.1 GCA_030948555.1 Verrucomicrobiota bacterium
ATGTTCGTCTGGATATCGGCCGTGCAACTTAGCCCCGGCCGGAGCTGGACGTCGTTGTCGTCGATGTGAATTTTCACCTCGAAGTTCGTTACCTCTTCCTGCGTGCCGGTGCCGCTGGTCTTCCCGGTGTTCGCGATTTGCGCCACCGTTCCGTGGAACTTCCGTTCCGCGTAGGCGTCCACCGTGATCAGCGCCTTGTCGCCGATCTTCACGTTCACCACGTCGTTCTCATTCACATCCACCCGCGCTTCCATGTTCGAGAGGTCCGCGACGCGCATCACTTCGGTGCCCGCAAATTGATTTGTCGCGACGACCCGCTCGCCATTTTTGCTGTTCAAGACAGTGACGGTGCCGTCGATCGGCGAGTAGATGGTTGTCTTGGAAAGCTGATCGCGCGCCTGACTCGACCCTGCCTCCGCGCGCTCAATTTCATGCAGCGAACTCTCGAACGTCGCCTTCGCCACTTCCGATGCCGTCTGCGTGGTGACGAACTCGGCTTCGGAGATCATCTGCTTGTTAAATAGATCCTGCGCGCGACGCAGATCGGCGTCGGATTTCCCCACCGTCGCCTTGTCTTGCAGGCTCTTCGCACGCGCCGCGCTGATCGCCGCTTCCTGCGCTTCAAGCTGCGCCTTGTAAGAATCCGGTCGGATCTTCAAGAGCAAGTTGCCCTTCTTGACCGCCATGCCGTCGACGACCGGCAGCTCGATGATTTCCCCCGCGACCTCGGGTGAAATCTTGACCTCTATCTCGGGCTGAATCTTGCCCGTCGCGGAGACCGTTTGCACGATCGTCTTGCGCACCGCCGGCTCGGTCAGCACCGCGATCGGCTTCTCGCGTTTTCCCATCACGAACGAGCTGATCGCCCAAGCAATCAGCAGCCCGACGACGAGCAGAACAATGTTGCGCGTGCGTTTCGAGCGGCGCTTTTTCGGCTTCGGAGCGACTTGCGGCGCGACGGCGGCAGGGAGAGGTGGCGCGGCAGTTTGTGGCATGGATGGAGGCGCGATCGGCGTCGAGCGAGAGGAGGGTTATCCGCTCGTTAGAGCTTTGAAAAGCAAAAGCCGTTCAAAGCCGCGCGCAGAATTGCGGCGCTGCGACGAACGACGTTAGGTCGTCGGCCCATGCTGCGGATTATTGTTCTCGTAGACCGGGATGTGACCCATCGGATCGGGAGAATAAGGTGCCGGGCCGCGTTGATCCGGTTGGTCGGCTTCGATGCCGTCTGAGGCGCAGCCGCCGAAACCAAGAGCTGCCGCCGCAAGCAGCACGAGAAAGAACTTATTCATGAGCTAGCGCGAACTTCCCTTAGCTCGCGAGCAGCGCAAGCTCCTCGTGCTCCGCTGCCTTGCCTGCTCGCGCGGTGATCTGGTCGATCGCCCAGGCCGCGTGCTCTGCAATCAGCGGCTCCGGGTCGTGCTTCGCGCGCTCCAAGGCTGGAAGGTCGTGCGGCGTCCCTACATTTCCGAGCGCGACGCAGACGTTGCGCAACAAGCCGCGACGCTTGATTCGATTGATCGGCGAGTCACGGAAGAGCGTGCGGAACTGGACCTCGTCGAGCGTGAGGTAATCGCGCAGCTGCATCGCTGCCGTCGCGGGGCGCATCGCGAAGGATGTCTCCCGCGACGCCGCGGCGAAGCGATTCCAAGGGCAAACTTCAAGGCACGTATCGCAGCCGTAGATGCGGTCGCCGATGAGCGGCCGGAACTCGAGCGGGATTGAACCCTTCAGCTCGATCGTGAGGTAGGAAATGCAGCGCCGCGCGTCGAGCCGGTGCGGTTCGGTAATCGCGCCCGTCGGACATGCGGTGATGCAGCGCGTGCAACTACCGCAACGCGCCGCTTGTGCCTCGTCCGGCGGCAACTCGAGCGTGGTCAGGATTTCGCCGAGGAAGAACCAGGTTCCGAGATCGCGATCGACGAGCATCGTGCTCTTGCCGTGCCAGCCTACGCCGGCTTCCGCCGCGTAATCGCGCTCGAGGATTGGACCGGTGTCCACATAACACTTCTGTTCGCCGCCTTGTTCCCGCAGGAATTCTGCAAGCTCCCGCAGCTTCGCAAGCATCACGTCGTGGTAATCATCGCCCCAGGCGTAACGCGCGATTCGCCCGTTTGACGGCGCCTGCGACTCGCCCTGCCAGTAATTCATCCCGACAACAGCAACCGAGCGCGCACCGGGCAGGATCAGCTCTGGATCGAGACGCTTTTCCTCGCCGCGTTCCAGCCACGCCATCTCGCCAGCTGCGCCGTCGCTCAGCCACTCGCGGAACTCACGGCCGAAACGCGGCGGAGCAGCTCGCGCCACGCGACAGGAATCGAAGCCGATCTCGCGCGCTCGCCTAACGAGTTCTTGTTTGCAGTCGTCGTTCATCTCTCCAGCCGGGTTCCTTCAATAGAGTGTCCGCGACTTGTGCCGGCGTCGATGAAGTGGTGTCGATCACGGCGTCCGCCAACCTCGCGTAAAGCGACTCACGGTCGCGCAGCAAATTCGCGATGGTCTGCCTTCGGTCTGTCGTCCGCAACAGTGGCCGCGTCGAGTCTCCCTCAACACGAGTGGCGAGCGTCTCTTGATCAGCGCGCAGGTAAACAATCGTCCCCAGCGCCCGCAGCAGCGTTTGGT
>JALZAD010000085.1 GCA_030948555.1 Verrucomicrobiota bacterium
GGTTCTTGGCAGTCGCCGGTCAGAACTGCGCGTTGCGAGAAAACTCTCGACCGAAGGCGCCCACGAGAAACGTGAACGGGCGGCGAACTACGGCGCCAAGTCAACCGTAGCGGGGTGAAGTTGTCAATCTTCGAGGCGCTCCGGCGAGCCGCTACGTCCTGACAAGGCTATTTACAAACGGCGGTCGTTCCCTGAATTGCGCCGCACCTAGCGCGATGAAGCTATCGCCGCTAGGCCGCGACAGCGTTACCGGCGCGTTTCCGCGCGTTCGCATCCAGGATGCGCTTACGCAAGCGCAGGGACTTAGGCGTCGCTTCGACATATTCGTCCGAACCGATGTACTCAATCGCTCGCTCGAGCGTGAACTTCAAAGGCGCCTCGAGCTGAATGCCCTTTCCATCGCCTTGGCTCCGCATATTCGTGAGATTCTTCGCCTTGCAAGGATTCACCGGGAGATCTTCCGGGCGTGCATTCTCACCGACGATCATACCCGCATAGATGTCTTCCTGTGGTCCAACGAACAGTTTGCCGCGCGCCTGAATGTTGTTCAGCGCATAAGCCTTGCTGATGCCGTCTTCCATCGAGACCATCACGCCACGATTTCTGCCTTCGAGTTCACCCTTGAAAGGCGCGTACTCCCGGAACAAGTGGCTCATGATTCCCTCACCACGCGTGAGATTTACAAGATCGCTCTCGAAACCGATCAATCCGCGCGTCGGGATGATCGCCTCAACGGAGACACGCGTCGGGTGGTGATCCATCCCTACGACTTCGCCCTTCCGAGCAGCCATCGATTGCAGAACGTCACCGAGGTTTTCGTTCGGCACTTCGACGTAAAGATTCTCAATTGGCTCCAGTAAGCTGCCGTTTTCATCGCGCTGAAAGATGACTTCCGGGCGCGAAACCATGACTTCATAGCCTTCACGCCGCATCTGCTCGACGAGGATCGCGATCTGCATTTCGCCACGTGCATTGATTTCAAATGCGCCGGCTGCTTCCGTGTCCTTCACCTGGAGCGAGACGTTACCGCGCGTTTCGCGGACGAGACGTTCGCGGACATGGCGTGCGGTGACGAATTTCCCTTCGCGCCCAGCGAACGGCGAGTCGTTCACCAGAATGCGCATCCGGATGGTCGGAGGATCGATGTCGACAAACTGCAGCGGCGTGCGCTCTTCGCGATCGGTCAGGGTCTCGCCGATGTAAACCTCCTCGAAGGCAGTGAGCCCAATGATGTCACCCGCGCTGGCATGCTGCACCTCTACGCGGCCCATCCCGGCGAATGTGAACAGCCCCGTCACGTTCGCGCGCTCGCGACGCCCTTCGCGATTGATGCAGACAATCGACTCGCCGACGGAGACGCGGCCGCTCACGATTCTACCTAACGCAATGCGGCCGAGATAATCGCTATAGTCGAGGTTCGAGACCAGCATCTGAAAGTACGGAACGTCGGCGATGACCGGTGCTGGCACGTGGTCGATAATCGTCTGGAACAGCGGCGTCATATCCTCGCTGTTCTCGTGCAATTCACGCATGGCGAAGCCATTCTTCGCGCTGGCATAGACAATCGGGAAATCCAGCTGCTCATCGTTTGCCTTCAGCTCGACGAAGAGATCGAAAATCATATCGAGCACCTTGTGCGGGCGTGCGTTCTCGCGATCGACTTTGTTGATTACGACGATCGGCTTCACTTTGTTCTCGAGCGCCTTGCGTAGCACGAAACGAGTCTGCGCTTGCGGCCCATCATGCGCATCCACCACGAGCAACACGCCGTCGACCATCTTCATGATCCGCTCCACTTCGCCGCCGAAGTCGGCATGCCCAGGCGTATCCACAATGTTAACGCGATAGCCGTTCCACTGGAACGCCGCGTTCTTTGCCCGGATTGTGATCCCCTTCTCGCGCTCGAGGTCCATCGAATCCATCATCCGTTCTTCGACTTTTTGGTTAGAACGGAAGGTGCCCGATTGGCGCAGCAGCTGATCGACGAGCGTCGTCTTTCCGTGATCGACGTGTGCGATGATGGCAATATTTCGAATTTTATCCATGCGGAGATCCTCGCTTGAGGAGCGCGGAATATGGTTGCCGGTCACGTGGCAGTCAACCTCGCTCGGCAGACCGACTAGGTGAGGGTTCAGTTTCCGCGTGTACGCAAAACAGCTCCAGCAGCGGAGCCGCTGGAGCTGTTTAAAACGACTTCCTCTAAAGGCTAGCTCAGCGCCCGTCGGCGGTAAGCAACGATGCCGAAGGCGATCGCGCCGACGGCCATCAGAGCGTAGGTGCTAGGCTCAGGAACGACGGTAAAGGAAAACGTCGACTGGCTGATGTCTTTCACACCGGCGGCTGCTCCACTGCTGTCGTTCGTCCGCGAAACTCGGCCGCCAACATTGGGGGTATTGATCGTTGTGTTAGAGATAGTGTAGGTGCCCGGAGCGGTATTTGCACCAACTTGAAGCGTGATATTCGCGACGAAATAGTTGCCCGTCCCGTTTCCGCCCCCAGAGGCGATTGCACCAAGGTCAGTCCGCTCAGCTGGCTGAAATGGCGAGCCTGTTCCCTGATTGTTGATCGGCGCGAGCGGCATGCTCCGTGGTGGGCCGGACGGACCACCGGGATTTGCAGCGCTCCCGAAGAGGTCGTTGTTTGAGGTCTGCGCGATGTCAAAGACGCTCAATGTTCCATTGTTGTTCCGATTAAGACCGGTGAAAGAAAGCGTAAAAGGGCCGCTGGCCGGGCTTAGCTGGTAGAACCAAAGTGAGAGTCCTGCCACGTCCAACTCGTTGCCTCCGGCAGTGAAGTTGAGCGTAATCGAGAAAGTAAAGCTTCCACCTGCTGCGACGGTGGAAGGAACATTCGAGTAGCTAAGCGTGTTCGTTTGCGCGTTCGCTGAATATGGAGCGGCTGCGAACATCGTGAGAAGTGCAGCAGAAACGAGGAGTAATTTTTTCATGAGTAGCAGTTGTGGTTTTTACGTGGCGGTGAAGCGGTTGTCGAGAGTTTATTTTTGGGAATTGAATTACTTTTTTGCAAATCGTCGATCCTTGCATCTGCAGACTTGCCTTCGGCTGAATTTTTCGTGCGGGAACGTCGCAAACGTCGGCGACGGAACAGTCAATTTGGTGAAGCGAAGCATGGTCTATTTTGAGGTCGGCGACTCAGGCGTAGCAACAGCGAAACAGCTCCAGCGGCGGACCGCTGGAGCTGTTCGCGAGTGTTTCTACGGCCCGGGCGCCGGCAGCGCCTGACCGGAGTTATTGCGGACCGTTGTCGAATCGGCCGCGCTGATGAATCCGTCGGCGTTCACGTCGGCGCGGAAGTTCGTCCCGTTCAAAGGGAGACCCGCGTTGTTGCGCGTCGTAGTCCCATCGGCGGAGTTTACTGAACGATCGGCATTCACGTCTCCGATCAAGAACCCGACCGGCACAACGGCAGGCGAGATATTCGTGCCGCCACTGGCGTAGAGCGAGAGCACTTGCGGGCTGCTGACGCCCGTGAGTTCGACAATCAGGTCATTCCCGCTCACTGAAGTCGAGCTGACGTTACCGGTCGCAGTAGCTGACGGATTGCGCTGGGCGACGGTGACGACCGCGCCGGCTGGGCTGGTTGGGTACGTCAGCACAATCGTATGGTTACCACCCTGGGTGCCGCGGTCTTCAACGCCGGTTGGCCCCGTAAGAGGCATCGGGATGTCAAAGATCGGACCGCCACTGCCGTGTTGCTTACGGGAAACCGCCATCGGAGGAGCCGCACAAACACCGTTTCCGGTGCCGTTGCCGATAAGACCGGCCACGCTGACGCTATAGGACGAGCATCCGGCCAGGCCTGCGTTCGCTTCTTCTACGACAACAACAAGAGTCGCGTTCGCAGCTAAGTTAACGGAGAAGGAGGTGCTGCCGCCGGCCGCCGGGCTTCCGCCGGGATCGCCAAGGTAATTTGTGCAGAGATTCGCTGGATCGTAACTACCCAGATAGGCGACCGGAAAAAGGTTCGCGCAACTGGGAGAGAAGGTGATGGTCGCGCATGCCGCAGCCGGTCCGTTGGTGAACGTATGCTGCCGGAACAGGCGCGGTGAGCCGACTGAGCCGGCGAATACGCCAGGGCACGTCTTCGTGCTGCCGCACACTGCGACTTGGCCGTCTCGGCCCATACGGCCCTGCTGCTGCGCATCGGTCCCGTTGATCAGCGCGCCGTTTTGGGTAACCGGCGCGATGTTACAAGTCGCCACAGTGAACGGCAGCGTTGTGGAGCCGCCATCATACGTCACGGTGAGCACAAAGTTGATCACCGTTCCGCAAGCAAGCGTATTCGATGTGCTGAACGAGAACGGAATGGTGTTTGTGGGCGCGCCATTCTCGACCGTGTCTGAGTAGGGCGAGTTCGGCTGCGTCACGGTGACGCCAGCAGTCGAGCTCGAAAGCCTTGCAAACACGTTCTTCCCGATGGCACAGCCATTATTGAGCAATGTGACGTCGATTGAGTTGCACTCGTTAGGCTCAACGATGCCGTTCCCGTTACCTCCTGACGCGGAGAGGGTCGACGAAGTCAAGAGGAACTGCGGCGCGCCGCTGAGGCATGCATTTTGAGTCGTAGTTGCCCCGTTAGTCACGGTCAGGTTGAAGGGACCGGCAGCCGTGCAGAGATGTGCCGGATCGACGACGGTCACGGTATAATTGCCGGGTACGACATTAAGTGAGTAGGTACCATCCGGGGCCGATGCGGCCGAGAAACCGGTCGAAGGTCCACTCGTCACTTGCACAAGGGCGTCTTTGACGGGAGCGCCCGAGTCACACGCGGTAATTGTCCCACTGATCGTTCCTTGCGCGGGAGCAGTCGTGTTTGCGAACTTGAAATTACCAATGCGCGTCTTCCAGTTGAAGGTGCCTGTGGTAGCGATGTATTCGTTCGTGTA
>JALZAD010000088.1 GCA_030948555.1 Verrucomicrobiota bacterium
CTACAATCCGCGGTCACGCGCACTGACATGAAAGGAAACGTCTGGGGGCCACAGCAACGCATCACTGTCGAAGAATCGTTGCGCGCCCAGACGCTGCACGGCGCCTACGCTTCCTACGAAGAGAAAATCAAAGGCTCAATCGAGCGCGGCAAACTGGCTGATCTCGTCGTGCTCGGCCGTGATCCACTGCGCGAAAATCCGTCGAGCCTTGTCACGATTCCGATCCAACAAACGATGGTCGGCGGCCGCTGGGTTCACGAGGCCTAACGACTCGTCGCTCCGCGTTACGGAACAGAATTCCCCGAGCGCGCGCGAGCAATCGTCGCATCCGCCGCGTTGATCACGCCGTCGAGATTCAGGTCGGCGAGGAAGTTCGTCGCGTCGGTCGCTGCGCCTGAAAGGTTTCGCGGAATTGTCGCGTCCGCCGCATTAACGGCTCGATCGCCATTCACGTCACCGATCAGAAAACGCACCGGCACCCCAACCGCTGGCATGTAGCCATTCGCGCCGTCGGTCACGCCGTTCACGTTCAGCGTGATCGCCTGCGCGTCGGCGACATTCGTTAACTCGATCGTCATCGTGTTCCCCGCATAGGTCGGCGTGCCGGCGACGCTGCCGCTGCCGCTGCCGTTCACGCTCGCGCTCCCGCTCGTCACGTTGCGACTAAAGGTCAGGACGAGCTTGTGATTGCCGTTGCTGCTGCGCGATTCGATTCCCGCCGCGCCAGTCAAGGGCAGCGGCAGATCGTAGGCCGTCGTGTTGTGCATCTTTCGCGAAACCGCGCTCGTCAGCACGATCACGTTGTCGACAGAGTTTTTGATATCGATGCGGCCGTAGCCAAAGACGTTGTTCGGCGACGTCGCCGGAGCGCCAGCGTCGCACGCGCTCGACGCGATGTGCACAGCCGACTGATTGATCACATTGCGCGTGTTCATCACATCGCCGCGCAAAGCCGGACGTGCGGACAAGAGCAGCGCGGTCGCGCCCGCCACATGGGGCGTCGCCATCGATGTGCCGCTCAAACTCGCGTAGGCCGTGTCGCTCGTGCGATACGCCGAGCGCGTGCTCGTGCCCGGCGCAGCAATGTCAGGTTTGCGCCGCCCGCTGCCGTCGACCGTCACCGGTCCACGGCTGCTGAAGGACGCAGCGCTGTCCGTCCCGGTGGTCAAGGCGCCGACCGTGTAGGATGCCTCGTAGATCGAGGGCGGGTCACTCACGGTTGAGCAACTCGAGCCACTGTTGCCAGCAGCCACAACCATTTGAATACCGGCCGCACGTTGCGCTTCGATCGCCTGCTGCAGCGAGTTCACGGTGCAGCCTTCCGAAGCGGGGCAGCCCCACGAATTCGTGGTGACGTCCGGCGCTTTGCTCGGATCGCCTTGCGCGGTCGTTCCGCCAACCGGATACGGCGCGAGAAAAAATTCCATGCACTCGATGTAACGCGCGGGCGTTCCGTTGCCCGCGTCCATGTTGCGGCAACCAATCCATTTTGCGCCGGGCGCAACGCCGATCTGGTTCGTCGCGCCATCATCGCCCACCGCCGTGCCGACGGTGTGCGTGCCGTGACCGTTGTCGTCGCACGGCTGCGGCGAATCAGCGCCACAAACGCCGGTGCTTGAATGAATGCTGTCGTGCCAGTTGTAATCATGGCTCGCCATCACGCCGTCCCAACCGCGGTAGTGATTCTTTAACGCCGCGTGCGTCCAACGATAGCCCGTGTCCGCGCCACCGACGACAATCCCCTCGCCGCGCACCCCGGTCGCCCAGACCTCCGGCGCACGGATGTATGTCACGCCCGGCTCGATCGCGGCCGGCGCATCTGTCTGCGGCGCCGACTCGCTGACGTCCGTGACCGGCAGTGGATCAGGCAGGTTGCGGATCTCAGGATTGCCATCGAGCCGCGCGACATCCGCACGGCTCGCGATGCGCAACAAAGCGTCGCGCGTTCCCTTCACCCAGACGCAATTGACGATGTAAAACGGCCGATGCTCGAGCCCGTTTGCGCGCAAATCCGCGAGCAGCGGCGCCTGCGTTTCCTGCGCCGTCTTCCACAAAACATCACGCACATATCGGCCCTTTTCTTCCTTCGTCGGGAACGCGTCGGCCCCGCTAAGATTAGCCTGCTGCGCAAGCACGACGAGAAACTCCGCCTGCTCGCCGGTCGCGGTTTTGTCGAGCAGCCACGGCGAAATTTTGTTCAGCCCGCGCGCCTGTGTTTCCCGCCGTGACGAGCTCACCGCACTCCGCGGCATCAATGCGAGCAGCGCCATGGCCCCTGCCGACACGACGAAAACGATGGAGAGCGACCGGCGGAGAAGAGCAAAGCGAGTGGGTTGTTTCATAGGTGGGAGAAGGAGCTACAGGGTCGGTCGCGGCGCGGTTCGGGCAAGCAAAACATCGGTGGCGGCGGCGCGATCCAATCGAGCAATGCAGCAGACGCGAATCTCTTTCGAAGCCGCCACTCGCCTATGAAATCACACCTCCGCCTTTTGTTCGCGCCCCTCCTCCTCGCTACCGCATTGACCAAGGCAGAAACGCGCAGCCCGATCTCCGCCGATCGCATCAAGGAAGACGTGAAGAATCTTTCGTCCGATGAGTTCCTCGGTCGTGGTCCAGGCGAGCCGGGCGAAGAAAAAGCGATGGCCTACCTGGCCGAAGCGTTCGGCAAAGCCGGCTTGGAGCCTGCCGGCGAAAACGGCGGCTGGTTTCAGGATGTTCCACTCGTTAGGCTGGATCGACTTCCCGGCGCGACGCTCACTCTGCGCGTGCGTGACAAGACAATCCCGCTGGCGCTCGGCCAGAACGCCACCCTCGGGCTGCGCAACCCCGATCGCACCACGATTACGGACGCGCCGCTGGTCTTCGCCGGCTACGGCGTGGTCGATGCCGAGCACGGCTGGAACGCTTACGAAGGCGTCGATATGTCGGGCAAAGTCGCAGTCGTTCTGGCGAATGATCCGGACTTCGAAGCGGGCCGTGATCTGGGGTTCGAAGGACGTCGCCTCGCCTATGCAGGCCGCGTGGGGGTGAAGTTCGAGATGGCGGCGAAAGCGGGCGCGGTCGGCGTCATCGTGATCCACGAAGAAGCAGCCGCGAGCTATCCGTTCTCGCAATTAAGTAGTGGCGATGCGTTGCCCGCGATGGTTGCGGCGCCGCTCAATCCTTCGCCCCTGAAGTTTTCAAGCTGGCTCGCGCTCGACGTCGCGCAGGATCTCTTGAAGCGATCGAAGCTGACGCTCGCGGAGCTAAAGAAGCGCGCGCAGGACCCGAAGTTCCGCGCCTTTCCGCTCGAAGGCACATCAATCTCCGCGAGCGGCGACCTGAAGGCGACACCGTTCGTTAGTCATAACGTCATCGCGAAGCTCACCGGAACGATTAAGCCTAACGAGTTCATTCTTTACGGCGCGCACTACGACGCGAACGGCCAGAACGGACCGGACAAGACGGGCGACAACATCCGCAACGGCGCGGTCGACAACGCCACCGGCACTTCCGAAGTGCTCGAGATCGCGCGCGCCTTCAAAGCCGGCGAGCCACCCGCGCGAACCGTGCTACTCGCCGCCTGGACAGCGGAAGAGAAAGGCCTGCTCGGTTCCGATTACTACGCCGGTCATCCGCTTTATCCCCTCGCGACCACGGCCGCCGTAATTAACCTCGATCCGCACGTTGTCCTCCCCGCGGCGCGCGACCTTGAGCTGATCGGCGTGGGACGAACCACCCTGGAAGATGATTTCGCGCGCGCCGCGAGCAGCGTGAATTTGCGCGTCACGCCGGAGCCAAATCCGGAAGCCGGCTGGTATTTTCGCTCCGATCATTTCCCCTTCGCGCGCCGCGGCGTGCCTGCGCTTGCCTTCCGCGCCGGACGCGATCTGGTCGAGGGCGGCACTGCAGCCGGGCAGAAGATCGTGTCGGCCTACAACAAGAATTGCTACCACCAGCCGTGCGATCAATTCGACCCGCACTGGACCTTTGCCGGCACTGCGCAGGAAGCGACGGTTGCTTACTTCCTGGGTCGCGACTTAGCCAACTCTGGCGCGTGGCCGACCTGGAAGGAAGGCATCGAGTTCAAGAAGATCCGCGAGCAGACGGACGCAGAGCGAACGAAGTAGGAGCTACCCTTCCTCGGCTTGCTTCGCGTGCGTTTCCTGAAGGATGAACTCCTGGAGGAAGCCGTAGAAGTTCACCTGAAATAAACTCAAGTCCCGCCGCGAACCGATCGGCGAGCGGTAGTGATCCGATAGCTCCGCTTCGGTAAAGCCGTACTTCGAAGCGATCACCAGCCGCGCCTGGTTCAGCGTGTTGAGCCACGCATCGGCATGCTGAACGGGAATCGGCAGCGTGCAGTTTACGAAAGGTCTCGACGAGCCGTTCAACGGCTTGAGATCGGCGATCACGGTCTCGGTCGCGCCGCGAAAAAGGCTGCGCAATTCCGGCTGGACATAGAGCTTCCACTCTTCGCGAAGTTGCTTCTCCTGCTCCGCCGCGGGCGGGCTGAAAAGACGTTGCTCTGCCGCGGGCGCGCCATCGGTGTTGGCGCTCTCCGGGATTTGGCGGAGCAGCTCAGCCAGGAAAGGATCGAGCTCGGACAACTCAAGCACGTCACCCTGGCGGCGGATCTCCATTAGTTGATCCGCTCGAGGGTGGCGAGAAGGAGGTAACCGTGGAGCTGCTGGACGTAGAGCTCGGCGCGTTCGCGCATGCCGCTCCAGACAATCGAGCGCCCCTGCCGATGCACTTCCAGCATGTGCTTCTCCGCCTTCTCGCGGGTGAAGCCGAAGACCTTCTGGAAAACCATCGTCACGTAGGTCATGAGGTTCACGGGATCGTTATGCACCACGACCTGCCAGGGAAGATCGAGGTCCTGCTTTTCCTCCGTCTCCTGCTCGACCACGGGCGGCGGCTGCGCGGTCGCGGCTTTTGGCCTAACGAGTAGTTGCGCGAGCAGCGGCGAGCTTTGTTGCGTGAGTATCAAATCCGCCGTGCCCGCCGGTGGCTCCCAACTCATGGGCAAAACGCTAACATACGATGTGGCACGAGCAACATGCCGGGCCGTTCGCTAACCCTGCGCGCGACGAACGCCGGCCCTCTTCATCACGCGCTCCTGCGCCGCTTCCATAACGCGTCGCAGCGCGGGCGTGGTGTCATCGTAGCCGTGCAGATGAAGCAGGCCATGCACGAGGTAGAGCTTGATCTCTTCGTCCATCGAAGTGCCGAACTCGCGGGCCTGACGCTGCGCTGTTTCCGTGCTGATGAAGATGTCGCCGTGGTCGAACGTGATCACGTCCGTCGGCCCGGCGATGTTCATGAACTGCTGATGCAACGCGGCGATCCGCGCATCCGAGACGAGCACGATGTTGATTTCATCGAGTGACTCGAGCGCACTCGTCTGCGGAGCCCGTTCGGCCAGGCAAAGGTGCAAGGCGCGCTCCGCGAATGTGCGCAGCTCGTCAAGACTGACGCGCAGTTTGCGTTGCGCATTGCGGACCGTGATCACGCCGCGGGCTGAAGACGCGCGTTGATGTCGCGCAGCTGGTGGTAGAGCGCGGTGAGTCGCGGCATCGCTGCGCCCGCGGCGATGCCCGCGCGCAGCGGTTCACCCCAAATCGCTTCGACCTCAAGTGGCCGACCGGCTTCGAAATCGATCAGGGTGGAAGGCTTGTAAGGGCCCATCTTTTCCGTGCGCTTCATCTGCTCGAGTGCTTCCGCGGTCGGCAGCGGAGTGCCGCATTTGTTCGCCGCGTCGATCACTTCGTCCATCAACGCCAGCACCTCGGCGCGGAGTTGGTCGTTGGCCATGATCACCGCGGTGTCGACACCACCCGCGACGATGGAGATTCCGTTGAATGGAATGTTCCAGACCAGCTTCCGCCAGCGTTCGCGCATCAGGTTCTCCGCCACCGTGCAAACCACGCCGGAGCGCTTAAATTCCCATGAAACATCGTGCGTTCGCGGCCGCGGATAACCGCCGTATTCGCCGAGCACAATCCGCCCGTGGCCATACTGCTCGATCACGCCCGGCGCGGTGCGAATCAGGCAGACAAAACAGAGCGCGCCCATGACTCGCTCCGCGCCGAAATACCGGGCCAGGAACTGCTCGTTGCCGAAGCCGTTCTGCAAGGTGAGCAGCATGGTGTTCTCTTTCAGGAGCGGCGGAATCAGCCTGACGAGTTCTTGGTTCGCGGTCGTTTTCACCGCAATCAAAACAAGATCACATGGGCCGATCTCTTCGCTCGACGAATGGGCGTTTACCTTCGCCAGGCGGAACGTTTCCGCCTTTCCGCGGACGCGAATGCCAAACCGCCGCACCTCGCGCAGATCGCCGCGCATGAGGAAATGCACGTCGCGTCCGAAGTAGGCCAGCTTCGCGCCGTAGTAGCCGCCGATCGCGCCCGCGCCGACGACCGCGATGCGGAAATTCGGCAGAACGTAACGCGCTCTCACACTGCCGGCGGCCGCAGTTCCGCCTGGAAGTTCCGGGTGATGAGGCGCGCGCCTTTGTTGAACGTGACGTAGGCCCACGCCCACTGAAACAAGACCGCGATGCGATTGCGGAAGCCCACCAGAAAAATGACGTGGATGAACGCCCAGGCGAGCCACGCCGGCAACCTGCTGAGGTGAATGTAGCGCAGGTCGGCCACCGCGCGATTGCGGCCGATCGTCGCCATGCTGCCTTTGTCCCAATACCAGAAGCGTTGCGGCTTCTGACCTCCGACCATGGCGAGGATGTTATGCGCCGCGTGGCGTCCCTGCTGCATCGCGACCGGCGAAACACCGGGCAAGGGATGCCCGTTTTGACCCGCGAAATTCGCCAGGTCGCCGACGACCTGCACCTCAGGATGATCTGGAATCGTCAGATCAGGATTCACCACTACACGTCCCGCGCGATCCACCGGCACGCCTAACGACTTGCCGAGGAACGACGCCGTATTTCCCGCCGCCCAGATCTTCACGCGACACGGAATGAATTTACCCGCCACCTCCAGTCCTTCCTCGGTCAGGTTCTTCGCGTGATCGTTCAGGATCACTTCAACCCCGAGCTCCTGAAGCTGACGCAACGCACTCGCGGAAAGATCCTCGGGGAAACCGCCGAGCAACCGGTCGCCGCCTTCCACCACGATGACGCGCGCATCCGATGGATTGATGTGCCGATAATCTTTCGCCAGCGTGAAGCGCGCGATCTCCGCGATCGCTCCGGCCATCTCAACGCCGGTCGGCCCGCCGCCCACAATCACGAACGTCATGGCCGCTTTCCGCGCCGCTTCGTCCTGCACCTTGTCCGCGTATTCGAACGCCATCAGCAGCCGCCGCCGAATCTCAACCGCGTCCTCCAGACTCTTCAGGCCGGGCGCGAGTTTTTCCCACTGATCGTTGCCGAAGTAGGAATGCCGGGAGCCGGTCGCGAGGATCAGGTATTCGTACGGGATTTCGCGCTCCGTCGTGATCACCTTCTTCGCCGCGACATCGATCGAGCGGACCTCGGCCAGCATCACATCGACGTTGGAGTACTTGCTCAAGACGCCACGCAACGGCGCGGCGATGTCCGCGGGCGAAAGCGCCGCCGTCGCGACCTGGTAAAGCAACGGCTGGAAGAGGTGGTAGTTCGTCCGATCGATGATCGTCAGCTGGACCGGTTCGCAAGCCAGGATCTTGGCCGCTTCCAGTCCGCCGAATCCGCCGCCCACGATGATGACGCGCGGTCGCTGCTCCTCTTCATCCATGGCAGAGACGCTCCGCAGAACCGCGCCTGAGGCGAGAAGTTTTCCGGTGTTTCGGTGCGCAGGAAAGCAGTGGACTCGCCGACGAACGCATTTATCTTCCGCGCCTTATGCCGAAGCCCATTGCCCGCAGTAAGACGCGGAAAGCCGTCGCCAAGCGATTTAAGATCACCGGCACAGGCAAGGTGCTGCGTCAGCAGGCATCGCGTCGTCACCTTCTCTCGAGCAAGAGCGCGAAGCGCAAACGGCAGATGGCGAAGACGCTGGTGGTCGACAAGACAGACGTGGCGCGCATCAAGATGAACCTTCCGTTCGCCTAGGCGGACGAAGTTCTCAGCGCCCTTCTTCGGGCAATCCCGGCTGCTCCGGGAACGTGATTACGCCGTGATTGTTTTGCTGCGGCACACCCGGATCGACCGGCACGCCGGCGCGTGACGCCGGGCCTGTATTCGGCAGGCGGGTGGGCGGCGGATGCGGGGACGATTGCTCGTAGCCTTCCGCGGGCGAGCGATACAGATCGCGGCGATTCTCCAGAGTCGTGCACGATGCACATGCCAGCACAACAGACACGGCGAGGAGCGATTTCACGCGCGGATGCAACCAGAAGCCCGCACGGGTGTCAATCGATGCACCGCGGATGCGAAAGCGATTGCGCCCGCGCGAAGTCGCGCGAACATTCCCGCTCCGTCAGGGGCTATGGACTGCGGACTTACGAACCCCGCCAGGGCAGGAATGCAGCAACGGTAGTTTGATCCTCTTTGCCGTAGTTCTCTGGCGGACTTTTTCTTTCGCGCGCATGCTGCCTCGACCGCGGTGAAGTTGCTTAAGGTGAAGACCGTTCGTTTCGCCGACCTGGTGGAAAAAGCCGGCCCGCCCGAGGTCTACACACTTTGGATGGAACCGAAGGCCGATCGGCGTTTCCAATCACTGATCAAGAACCATCGCGTCATGACCATTCAGCAAAGCGACGCCGGCACCGACTTCGGCATCGCGGAATTCTGCGAACGCAAAGGCGCGCGGTATCTCGCGTTTCCGAAATCGCTCAAGC
>JALZAD010000104.1 GCA_030948555.1 Verrucomicrobiota bacterium
CTTAATCTCCACGGACTGTTCGATCATCGGCAGCACAGCGGCTAACCCGCTTTCGCTTCGCGCGTGGACCGTCATGAGTGGCTCGCCTCGCTCAACTGCTTCGCCGACTTTCTTCAGCTCAGAAAACCCAACGGCGAAATCCACCGCATCGCCCGCCATCTGCCTGCCACCGCCGAGCAGAACAGAGGCACGACCAATCGCCTCCGCGTCGACTCGCGCGATGACTCCGGCCTTCGCAGCGAACAGAGGCCGCTGCACCGGTGCGGCATGAACTTCCCTTAAGCGTTCGAGCGCGGTCGCGTCACCGTCCTGCGCTTCGACCAGCACAATGAACTTCCGCCACGCGCTCCCGTCCTTGAGCCACCGCGCGAGTTGCTCGCGAGACGCGCTCGAGACCTTCTCCGCGAGGTCGAGAATCAATTTCACCAGATCCGGGGGACCGCCGCCTTGCAGGATCTCCACACATTCCGCCACCTCCAGCGCGTTCCCGATCGCGCGACCGAGCGGCTCATCCATCGGACTGAGCAGGTGTGACATCTGCACGCCCAATTGCTCGCCGACTTCGTTCATCGCGGCGGCGAGTTGCTCCGCTTCCGCGCGCGTCTTCATGAACGCACCGCGGCCAAATTTCACATCGAGCACGAGACGATCGAGATTCTCCGCCAGCTTCTTGCTCATGATGCTGGCGACGATCAACGCCTGCGACGGCACCGTGCCGGTCACGTCGCGCAGTGCGTAGAACTTTTTGTCGGCCGGGCAGATGTCCGCCGTCTGTCCGATCATGAAGACGCCGATGCGCTCCAACTGCTTGAGCGCGCGCTGTTGCTCGAGGTTCACGTTGAAACCGGGGATGCTCTCGAGCTTGTCGAGCGTGCCGCCGGTGATGCCGAGGCCGCGCCCGGAGATCATCGGCACCCACGCTTCGTCGCACGCGAGCAGGGGAGCGAGGACTAACGAGACCTTATCGCCGACGCCGCCGGTCGAATGCTTGTCGATTTTCGGCGGTGATCCGGCGGGGTAATCGAGGACGCGGCCGCTGCGCATCATCGCCATCGTGAGGTCGGAAGTTTCGCGCGCGGTCATGCCGCGGAAGAAGACCGCCATGGCCCAGGCGCTCATCTGGTAATCCGGAATTTCGCCGCGCGTGAAGCCGTCGATCAGGCCGCCGATTTGCTCGGCACTCAGCTCGCCGCCTTCGCGTTTCGTCTCGATCAGCGATGGAACGTGCATTCGTTAGGCAACCGCAAAGGCGCGACCGACCGGCCAGCCGATCGGCAGCTGGAAGTAGGCCCCGAGTGTCGCGGCGACGTCGGCTAAAGTTTCGCACGTTCCGAGGTCTTCCGAACGATCGCGGTGCAGGACAAAAAGCGGGACTTCTTCGCGCGTGTGATCGGTGCCGCGGAACGTCGGATCGTTGCCGTGATCAGCGGTGATGATGACGAGATCGTCGGAGCGGATCTGATCGAGGAAAGTTGCGAGCCAGGCGTCGAACTCGCGCAATGCATTGGCGTAGCCGGAGACATCGCGGCGATGGCCGAAGAGCATGTCGAAGTCGACCAGGTTTGCGAAGAGGAGCGCGTTCTCCGCGACAGGCCAGAGTTCTTCGATGCGTCGCATGCCTTCCGCGTTTGATGCGGTCGGAAATGACTGGGTCACGCCTTCGCCCGCAAAGATGTCGCTGATCTTTCCAACACCGATCACTTCCGTGCCGTTTTTGCTCAAGGCATTGAGCACGGTCGGCGGCGGCTTCATCGAGTAATCATGCCGGCGCGCGGTGCGCGCGAAGTTTCCAGCTTCGCCGTTAAATGGCCGCGCGATCACGCGCCCGATCCGGAATGGATCAGCCATGCGCCGTGCCACTTCGCAGATGGCGTAGAGGCGCTCGATTGGAATCACATCTTCGTGCGCCGCAATCTGGATGACCGAATCCGCTGATGTGTAGAGGATCGGCTTGCCCGTGCGGATGTGCTCGGGCCCAAGCTCCTCGAGAATCGTCGTCCCGCTGCGCGCGTAGTTGCCGACGAATTGCACGCCGGCTTCGCGCTCGATGGCCTGCACCAGTTCGTCCGGGAAGCGATCGAAGACGGCGAATGGCTCTTCGAGCACCACGCCCGCGATTTCCCAGTGGCCCGTCGTGGTGTCTTTGCCGGCCGATCGCTCGCGCATTTTGCCATAGCTCGCGCGCAGGGTCTTCGACGCAGTTCGGCCCATGACTCGGGCGAGGCCTAACGAGTCCAACGTCGGCAAACTTAGCTCCGGCGTTCGCTCGAAAATATGGCCGAGCGTATTCGCGGCGGCGTCGCCGTGATGCTCTGCATCGGGCGCATTGCCGATGCCGACGCTGTCGAGAACGATCAGCAGCGCGCGCACGTCGGCTAGAGCCCGATCGGGTGCCACGCCGTCTTCATCTCCACGCTGTCGAGAATCCAGTACGGATTCTCCGCGGCGTCGCCTCGCCACTGCTCAGGCGTTAGCTCGCGCCGCGCGTAACGCTTCACGTTGAAGCCGCCGCCGCGCTGCAATTCGCGGCCGATGTTTTCATCGCCGGACGCATCGATGATCGCGTTTACATCCATGTGACTCGCGATGTGCGGCGCGATCTCCGCGCGGTCACCTGCGAGCATGTTGACCACGCCACCCGGCAAGTCGCTCGTCGCGATGATCTCTGAAAACGTCAGCGCGGGCAGCGGCTTGGTTGTTGAAGCAAGCACCACCGCCGTGTTGCCGGCCAGGATAACCGGCGCGACTAACGACACCATCGCGGACAGCGACGGCGCGTCGGGGCAAACGACCGCGACCACTCCGGTCGGCTCCGGCATGGTGAAGTTGAAGTGCGGGCTGGCGACCGGGTTCACCGCGCTGAAAAGCTGGCTGAACTTGTCCGTCCAGCCGGCGTAATGCACGAGGCGATCAATCGCGAGCGTCGCCTCGGTCTGACCGTCTTTCTTGCGCGCACCGTTCGCGCGCGTGAGCTCCGCGGCGAGTTCATCGCGCCGCATTTCGAGCATCTCTGCCGCGCGGTAAAGAATTTGCCCGCGCAGATACGCGCTCTGCTTCGACCAACCCGCGAGGGCACTCCGCGCGGCCGTCACGGCATCGCGAAAATCCTTTCGCGACGCGCGCGAGTAATTAGCTAAGAGCGCGTTTCCGTTTCGGGCTGGGGCGATGCGTCCGCTCTCGCTGCGCACGAATTTGCCGCCGATGTAGAGCTTGTATGTCTTCTGAACTGCGAGTCGTTTTTCACCGGTCGCCACGAAGCTGACGATTGCGCATCACCTCAAAAAAGAAAATGTTAAACGACCCTCCGCACGCATGGACACATCAGAGAAAATTTTTATCGCCGGACATCGTGGACTCGCGGGAAGCGCGATCACGCGGCGGCTGGAGAGCGAAGGCTTCAGCAACCTCGTAACGCGCGATCGCGCACAACTCGACCTGCGCAACGAAGCCGCGGTATTCGACTTTTTCGCGCAGGAGAAACCTGCCGCCGTCGTGCTCGCAGCGGCGAAAGTCGGCGGCATCAAGGCGAACTCGGATTACCCGGTCGAGTTCCTTCTCGATAACCTCGCGGTGCAGAACAACGTGATCAGCGCGGCGCACGAGCACGACGTGGCGAAGCTGCTTTTCCTCGGCAGCTCGTGCATCTACCCGAAGTTCGCGAAGCAGCCGATCAGCGAAGATGAGTTCATGAACGGCAAGCTCGAGCCGACGAACGACGCCTATGCGATCGCGAAGATCGCGGGCATCAAGCTGTGCCAGGCTTACAACTCGGAGTACGGGAACGACTTCATCTCCGCCATGCCGACGAACCTCTACGGCCCCGGCGACAACTTCGATCTCAACTCCTCGCACGTCCTGCCCGCGCTCCTGCGCAAAACGCACGAAGCGAAATTGAGCGGCGCGCGCGAGCTGGTGGTGTGGGGTTCCGGCAAACCGCGCCGCGAATTCCTGCACGTCGATGACATGGCGGCGGCCTGCGTCTTTCTCCTGCAGAACTACGACTCGCCCGAAATCATCAACGTCGGTTGCGGCGAAGACGTCACGATTCGTGAACTCGCGGAGTTGATCTGCGAAATTGTCGGTTTCGAGGGGGAACTGACCTTCGACAGCACGAAGCCGGACGGCACGCCGCGCAAGCTGCTCGATATTTCGAAGCTGAACTCGTTAGGCTGGCGGCCGACCATTTCGCTGCCGGACGGAATCGCCCGGACCTACGAGTGGTTCCTTGAGAACTACGCCCCGCCCGCGCTCGCCGCTCGATGAGCAGATTGCGCGTCGGCGTCGTCGGCGTCGGTCACATCGGCAAAAACCACGCGCGTCTTTATGCGGATTCCGCGACGGCGGACTTCGCCGCGGTGCTAGACACGGATGAAGCCACGGCGCGCGCCATGGCTGAAGAGTTCCGCGTGCCGCTCGCGACATCGCTCGATGACTTTGCCGAACGTATCGACGCCGCGTCGATCGCCACACCAACGAGCAGCCACTTCGAAATCGCGCGGGAGCTACTCGAGCGCGGCAAGCATCTGCTGATCGAGAAGCCGATCACGGAGGACCCTGCGCACGCCACCGCGCTAGCTGAGCTGGCCGCGAAACGCCAGCTCGTCCTGCAGGTCGGCCACGTCGAGCGCTTCAATCCCGTTCTGAGTGCGCTCGAGGAACGCCTCACGCATCCGCGTTTCATCGAAGCACATCGCCTTTCGCCTTACCCGAACCGCAGCACCGATGTCGGCGTGGTGCTCGATCTCATGATTCACGACCTCGAGATCATCCTGCATCTCGTCCGCTCGCCCGTGCAGACGATCGATGCGGTGGGCGTGCCCGTTTTGAGCCGCGGCGAAGACATCGCAAACGCGCGGCTGCGCTTCGAGGACGGCTGTGTCGCGAACATCACCTCGAGCCGCATCAGCCCGGAACGGATGCGGAAGATTCGCGTCTTCCAGGAGGACGCTTACCTCTCGTTAGACTACCAGACGCAAACCGGCGAGATGTACCGACGCACTCCAACCGGCATCACGAAAGAGCCGGTGCAAATTGAGCCGGAAGAGCCATTGAAGCGCCAGCTCGCCGCGTTCATCGAGTGCGCGTCGACTGGTCGTCGCCCTAAAGTTTCCGGGTTCGAAGCGACTGCTGCGCTCGAGCTCGCGGTCGAAATCACGGAGCGCATTAATTCGGCGCGCGGTGTCTAAGCGCATCTACTTCGTCGCGGGGGAGGCGAGCGGCGACACCCATGGCGCCGCTCTCATGAGCGCTTTGCACTCGTTAGACCAAACCGTGGAGTTCATCGGCCGCGGCGGTCCGCGCATGCGCGCAATCGCGGGCGGTGACTTCACGGATTGGAGCGAAGGCTCCTCGGTCATGGGCCTGGTCGAAGTGGCGAAACACTACGGATATTTCCGGCGCGAATTCGCGGCCACGCTCGCGCAAATCAAGCATGAGCAGCCCGACGCGGTCATGCTGATCGACTACCCGGGCTTCAACCTGCGCCTCGCGCGCGCTCTGCGCCAACGCGGCGCGAAGCTGAAGATCATCTACTACATCAGTCCGCAGGTTTGGGCCTGGAATCGCCGCCGCATCCCGCAAATGGCGCGCTCGCTCGATCTCATGCTCTGCATCTTTCCCTTCGAATCGGAGCTCTACAATCAGTCCGGATTGCGCACCGTTTTCGTCGGCCATCCGATGCTCGAAACGCTCGCGGCGAAGCGAACAACTGAAGCGCGCGAGCCCGATCTCATCGGACTTTTTCCCGGCAGCCGCATGCGCGAGATCCGCAAAATCCTGCCGACGATGCTGCTCGCGATGAAGGGCATCACGGAAAGCCGGCCGAACCTCCGCTGCGAAATTTCCGCCGCGTCCCCTGCCTTACAACGGGAGATCGACAACTCCATCAGAAGCTCAGGAGTCCCGGCGTCCGTCGCAACCGCGAGCGCCGCTTCGCTCATGCAACGCGCGCAAGTTGGCATGGTCGCTTCAGGAACCGCCACGCTCGAAGCCGCCTTCTTCGGCCTCCCGTTTGTGCTCGTCTATCGGCTGGCGTGGCTCACGTATGCGGCCGCGCGCGTGCTCGTGAAAGTGAAACACGCCGGGATGCCGAACGTGCTCGCGCAGCGCGCGATTGTTCCTGAGTTCATTCAACACAAGGCGCAGCCGGAAGCGATCGCGGCGGAGGTGTTGCGTCTGCTCGACGACGAAAATCATCGCGGCGAAATGCAAACCAACTTCGAAGAAGTGATCGCGAAACTGGGCCGCGGCGGAGCGAGCGA
>JALZAD010000111.1 GCA_030948555.1 Verrucomicrobiota bacterium
GGGTTTTCTCGACATCTCTGGAGAATGTAGATAGAGCCTGAGTCCCCTAAATGGCGAATACTGTCCCAGCGTTGAAGGAGGACCGGGTGGTCTTCACATCCGAGACGAAGCCGTTTGCGGTGCGCGACATCATTGATGCGGCACATTTTCGCGGGGAAGTGCAGCGGCCTTGGGAGGAACTGCGTGCGCGGCTGGCGGCGGAGAAACACGCGGAGGAAGCGGGCGCAGAGCTGGATGACCCTGCCGTCGACGCCGCGGCGATCGAGTTCCGCTACAAATATGATCTGATCACTGCCGAGGAGACGGAGCAGTGGCTGGAGATGCGAGGGATGACGCTCTCGGATTTCAGCGAGTATTTCGCGCGGGTTTATTGGGGCAAAACTTTCCGCGGGAGAGCAGACGCGGAGACGCCGGCGCTGCACGAAGCTTCCTCGGAGATGCGGGAGTTGCTCGCCGTCGATCTGATCCTCGGGGGAGAATTCGATGGCATGGCGGAACGGCTGGCCTGGCGGGTGGCGGCTTCGAAGAACGAGCAAACTTTGGCTGAGCAACTGGAGGTTCAGCGGGAGCGGTTCACCGCTCGGAGCGGGCTCGATGGAAATGACAATGGGCCGTGGTTAACCGGGCTCGGCCGAGACCAGGCATGGCTCGAGGAGATGCTGGCGATGGAGGCTGCCTTCCAGGCGCGTCGTGAGAAATTGCTGACGCGCGAAGCGGCCGATCGCGAGATCGGCGCGCTGCGTTTGCCGCTGACGCGCTTCGATGTGGAGACGATCGAGTTCGAATCGGACGACGCTGCGAGCGAGGCCATCTGGTGCGTGCGTGAAGACGGGATGTCGATGGAGGAAGTGGCGGAGGAAGGCCGTTATCCCTATCGACGCGCGGAGTTGTTGCTCGAAGAAATCCCGGACGAATTGCAGCAAAAGTTTCTGAGCGTCACCGCCGGAACGGTGCTGGATCCGATTGAGCGCGAGGATGGCTTCCAGGTCTCGCGGTTGGTGGGAAAAGCCGAGCCGAACGCAGCCGACCCTGTGGTGCAGGCGCGGATCGAAGACCGAATTCTCGCGCGCCATTTCGCGGAGCTCACATCCAAGATAATCCGCTGGGAGATCACGCCAGTTTCGACCGAATGAGAGCACAGGACGAAGAGGTCTTGCAGCGTTCCTCGCTTTTCCGGTTTCTGCCGAAGGAAAGTTTCGAACATCTGCGGCCGTTGCTGCAGGAGGAGCGCTACGATTTCGGCGAGGTCATCGTGCGGCAGGGCGAAGCGGCGGATTCCTTTTACGTGCTGCTCTCGGGTCGCGCGCGCGCAATTAAAGTCGACCAAAATGGCGTTGAGATTGCGCTGGCGACATTGCGCCCGGGCGATGTTTTCGGTGAGGCGGCGCTGGGCGAAGGCGGCACTCGTTCCGCAATGGTGCGTTGCAGCACGGCGGTCGAGGCGTTGCGGCTGAATCGCTCCGATTTTCTGAAGCTCTGCGAGGACGAGCCTGCGCTGCAGCACCAGGTCGAGATGACCAAACGTCATCGCGCGTTGCAGGGATTCCTCTATGAGTTTAGCAACTTCGGACGGCTGCCGTCGGCGGCGCTGCGGAGCCTGATTGAGAA
This sequence comes from Verrucomicrobiota bacterium, assembly GCA_030948555.1. GTDB lineage: Bacteria > Verrucomicrobiota > Verrucomicrobiia > Chthoniobacterales > UBA10450 > JACCTI01. The sequence goes on from JALZAD010000111.1 coordinate 1,609, forward strand.
GCTCGATCCGGTGGAGGTAAAAAAGGGCGATCTCATCATCCGCGAAGGCGAACCGGCCGGCCCGATGTTCATTCTTGAGAAGGGCCGCGCACGCGCGTTTGCCGGCGCGAATGGTCGGCAGACCAACCTCGCGTTTTATCGGGATGGCGATTTCTTCGGCGAGCTTTCGATCTTGAACGGCTCATCGCGGGCGGCGTCGATCGAAGCCTTCAGCGATTGCCGTCTTCTCGCGCTTCAGCCGGCAGAAGTCGAGAACCTGAAGCGGAACTTCCCGGAATTTGGGAAGCTGATGGAGGAGCGTCTTGCGCAATACAAAGCGAAGACGGAGGCGCGCGTCCCGCTGGATTTCACCACGGAAACGCTCCCGGCCGAAGCGAGCGCGCACAACAAAGTGGCGATCGATGCGGACCACAGCACCACCGACAGCAACGGGAGCGCGGATCCGTTTGCGGACGAGGGCGGGTTGTTCAAAAAGCGCCACGGCCGCATCCGCAAAGTCGAGCACGTGCAGCAGATCGACGAGATGGATTGCGGAGCGGCGAGCCTGGGGATGATCTGCCGTCACTTCGGCCGCAAGGTTAGCCTAACGAGGATTCGGCAGCTCTGCCACACGTCGACAGACGGCACGAGCCTGAAGGCGATCTGTCGCGCGGCCAACGAACTCGGCCTCGCCGCGCGCGCGCTGAAGGTCTCGGTGCGCAATCTGCCGAACATGCCGCTGCCCGCGGTCGTCCACTGGGAAGGCAACCATTGGATGGTGCTCTTCGACGTAAACGAGAAGTTCGTTCGCGTGGGCGATCCGGCGGTCGGGCTGCGCAAGATTGCGCGTAAGGAATTCGAGCTGAATTGGTCGGGCTACGCCGCGCTTTTCGACTACACGACCGCGTTCCAGCACGCGCCGGAAAGCAAACCAACGCTCGCGTGGGTCATCCCGTTTATCGCGAAGCACAAGACGACGCTGCTCCAGGTTCTATGCCTCGCGGTGGCGGTCACGCTGTTGCAGATGCTCTTCCCCATTTTCACCCAGATGGTCGTCGACAAGGTGATTGTCGAGCGGGACATCGGCCTGCTGAAAACCATCCTGCTCGGGATGGCGGCGGCGTTGTTCTTCGTTCAGGCGTCGTCGCTCTTGCAGCAGTACCTGCTCGCCTTCACGGCGGTGCGGCTCGACACCGCGATCCTCGATTTTCTCAGCCGGCAATTGCTCTCCCTGCCGATGACGTATTTCACGAGCCGGCGGACGGGTGACATCCAGCGACGGCTTTCCGGCGCGCAACAGGTGCGGCAGTTCGCGGTCGGGCAGGGGATCGGAGCGATCCTCGCGCTCGTCTCGCTCTTCGGGGCGCTCACCTTGATGATGATCTACAGCCCGTCGCTCATGTTCGCGTTTCTCGCCACGACGCCGCTCTACGCCGGGCTGATGTATTTTTCCTTCAAGGTGCTGCGCCCGCTCTTCTCGAGCGTGGAAGAAGCGCAGGGCAAATACAGCTCGCATCAGATCGACGCGATCAAAGGCATCGAAGCGGTCAAAGCGGCCGCGGCCGAGACGGTGTTTCGCGACACGATGTTGAATGAGTTCCTCGCCGTCTCGAAGAAGATCTTCCGCAGCAGTTTCATCGTCATGTCCTACGACAGCATGCTGCAGACAATCGGCATGTTCTCGACCGCGATCTTCCTTTGGGTCGGGGCAAACCAGGTCATGAACGGCAAGCTCAGCGTCGGCGGATTCGTCGCCTTCAGTTCGCTCACCGCGATGGCTTACGGCGGCATCATTCGGACGCTCGGCGTCTGGGACAACATGCAGCTCGCATCGGTCCTGATGAACCGCCTGAACGACATCTTCGAACAGGAACCGGAGCAGGGTCGCGACCGCTCACGCTTGACGCCGGTGCACAGCCTTGAAGGCCGGATCGAGATTCGAAATGTCTCATTTAAGTACGGCGGCCCGGAAGCGCCGAACATTCTCTCGGACATCAAGCTCGATATCGCGCCGGGACGCATGGTCGCGTTCGTGGGTAGAAGCGGCTGCGGTAAGACGACGTTGATCAAGCTGATCGCTGGTCTGCTCGAGCCGACGGCGGGCACGATCCTCTTCGATCACACCGACCTGAAGGCGCTTAACTACCGCGACGTGCGCCGGCACATCGGAATGGTTCTGCAGGAGAACCACATGTTTAACGAAACCATCGCGCGCAACATCGCCTTCGGAGATGCGGAGCCCGATCTCGATCGCGTCCTGACCGCGGCGCAAACCGCCGCGGCGCACGACTTCATCATGCGCTTGCCGATGGGTTACGAGACGAAGATCGGCGAATCCGGCCTCTCACTTTCGGGCGGACAGAAGCAGCGCATTGCAATCGCGCGCGCCATTTACAACAACCCGCCGATCCTCATTTTCGACGAAGCGACCAGCGCGCTCGACACCGAATCGGAGCGCGCGATTCAGGACAACCTCGCGCGGCTCATGGCCGGACGGACGACGATCGTGATCGCGCATCGCCTGAGTACGATCCGTGAAGCCGACACCATCGTGGTGCTGGAGAAGGGGATGGTCGCGGAAGTCGGCAATCACGATGAGCTCATGGCCCAGCGCGGCCTCTATTTCTACCTCTCGAGCCAACAGCTCGGCATCTGACGCATGGCCACGCTGCTTTCATCCCGACCTTCGCTCGAAACGGAATCCGAGATGTTGCCGCAGGACCCGCCTTCGTGGGTGCTGCGGATGATGGCGTGGCTCATCCTCGCGTTCTTCGCCGTCGCATTGTTCGCGGCGATCGTCGTGCATCTGCCGGAGACGGTCGCATGTCCATTTGTCCTCGTGCCGACAGATGGCGGTGATCCGGTGCAGGCGACGCACACCGGCGTCGTGACGCGAGTGGGGGTCACCGAAGGCGACGCGGTCAAACAAGGAGCGGAGCTGTTCGTTTTACGCTCTGACGAAATCCGCAGCCTCGATACGCAGTTCCGAACGCTGACCGAGGATCTGCGCCAGCGCGAAGAAAGCATCGAGAAAGCGGACTCCGCTTACATCGCGCAGTCGCAGATTAAAGAGCAGGAAATCGCGCAAGCCGAAGGGGAGGTGAAGTTTCGCGAGAAGCATGCGGTGACGAGCCGCGAGCTTGTTCAGCGGATGGATAGGCTTTCGCAAAACGGCGGCATCTCGCAGGTCGAGTTGCTCAAGCTCCGCCTGGAGCTCGCCGGGTCAGAAAAGGACTGGAGCGCCTCGCAACGGACGTTGCAGCAAGTCAGTCTCGAGCGTCAGCGGATGGAGGTGGATCACGCTCGGCAGCGCGGGCAGGACGTGACCGAAATCGAGAAGATCAAGTTCCGCCTCGCGGCGTTGCACAACGACCTCGAGAACGCGCACGACAATCTGCTCTCCTTGCGCGCGCCCTACGACGCGGTGGTTATTTCTGTCGCTCAACGGAGCGTCGGGAGCGTCGTGACAAGTGGCGCGGAGCTTTGTCAGCTCGCGCGGCTCGACGCCAAACCGCGCGCCCGCCTCTCGCTCGCTGAAGCAGGCCTGCCGAAACTCGCGCCCGGTCAGAAAGCGCGGCTCTTCTTCGAAGCATTCCCGTATCAACGCTACGGAGCCGTGAACGCAAAACTCGACTGGATCAGTCCTTCCGGAACCGCCTCGCCGGAGGGCTCACGCTTTGTCGCATTCGCCTCGCTCGAAGAAGTGACGGGCAACAAACCACTCGCGCTCCGCGTGGGCATGCGAGGACTGGCGCGCATCATGGTTGGGCGGCGGACGCCGATTGAATACGCCTTCGAGCCGATCAAACAGCTGCGCGAGAACATCCGTGACTAACGAGTAGTCGGCCGATGCAGCCCACCCTTTCCAGCCTCAAGCTCGAGGACCTCACCACCACCAGCGAAGCAATGGCGCGTTGTCTCCGGCTCGCGACGCTGGCCTGCAGATCGGATGTGCCCGTTGTGCTCCTCGGCGAAACCGGCACGGGCAAGACGTTGCTCGCCCACGCGATTCACAACTCGTCGCTTCGAGCGCGCGGCCCCTTCGTTTCGTTCAACGCGGCGGCGATGAGCGAGACGCTCCTCGAAAGCCAGCTTTTTGGTCATGAGCGCGGTGCGTTTACCGGCGCGCAACAGGCGGTCAAAGGCAGGTTCGAACTCGCGCACGGCGGCACACTTTTCCTCGATGAGATCTCCGAGATGAGCGCGCTAGCGCAGGTGAAAATCTTGCGTGTTCTGGAATACGGCGAATTCGAACGCCTCGGCTCGGAGCGCATGCTGCGTTGCGATGTGCGGATCATCTGCGCGGCAAACTGCTCGCTCCGCGAACGCGTGGCGCAGGGGAAATTCCGCGAGGATCTCTTCCATCGTCTGAACGGACTTACGCTCCTCATCCCGCCGTTACGTGAAAGGCTCGAAGAACTTCCGGCGTTGATCGCGGTGGAGCTGAAAGCCGCCGCGGCGCGCGAGGCAAAACACATCGACGCCATCCACCCTGAGGCAATGGCGCGGTTACTTGCGCACGAGTGGCGCGGAAATCTGCGGGAGCTAAGTCACACGGTCAGGACAATGGCGCTGTTTTGTGACGGCGAGGTGATCCTGCCGGAGCACGTCATCTTCTCGCCTGATCTGCCTTTCTCCGGCGAAGGGCAGAGACCGGCCGCAGCATCACAGGCGAGTATCGATGGTGCGGCAAGCAACGGTGCCCTCGATCTATCGCTTGCTGCTGCGATCCAGCGCCATGCCCGCTTTGTTTACGACCGGAGTAACCGAAATCAGCGGCTCACGGCGAAGCTACTTGGCATCTCACGGTCGACCTTAGCGCGCTATTTGCGGGCCATGCCTGATGGTAGTGCCAGCAGCTCTATTTTGCGCCCGGACCATGCGCGGAACGAGTCCAGTGCCGCCGCACTGCATGCCTAACGAGTGGTCGGTTTCGAAAATCATCTGCCGGCGCAAGCGCCTCGACCTAAGCAACAACAAGCTGACGAAGGAGCGGCTAACGAAACCTTTTCGTCACGCGTCCGACACTGGCACGCCACATGTTAATAGGATGGCAGGTGAGTGCATCAGAAAACAACAAAGGTGCGCGAGCTGGAGATTCGAAAGATCAAAAGCAGGAGACGCCTAACGACCAACTGATCCGCCTCGACGACCTCATTCCTAAGAAGAGCGTCAGCGGTGGCAGACAGTTTGTCTTCGGCGAAACCGACACCGAACCACCAACCCTAAACACAAAGGAGTAACTAAGATGGCTGATCAAAACGAAAAGAAGGACGTCAACGTCCAGGACCTCGCCCCGAAAAAAGACGCGAAAGGCGGCGTCGCCCGCAACCCAAATTCGGCGAACCCGAATTCCATGAGTCAAGATTCGGCGAACGCGAACTCGTTCAGCGCCGATTCCCGCAGCCTCGAGGGCAACACAAATCTCGACGGCGGTACGAAGAATCTCGACTAGTTCGAGTGACAGTAAGCCGCGTCGCGGTCCAATCCCGCCGGCGCGGTTTCGACGTAAATCCCCTCAGGAGCTGGCGCTATTGAATCCCCCGCAACAGACCGTGCGAGCCGGTGTTCAACTACTCGGCGTCAGTTGATTTAACCCGAAATCGCGGCGCGCCTTTATCCCGCGTGGAGGCGCGTCGACGATCGGGCTTCCGCGAACGAGCACAGGTGCACACCGCGCCGACTCAGCGCTTCCTGCACTTCGGTGCTGCAGAGAACGCGAACTTCTTCTTCGCGTTCGCTCCGATAGACGGAATCAAGGCCGTCGACATAACCAGGATGGCAACCGAGCTCAGTCCAGCCGGCCGGTAAATTCTCGATGAGCCTAACGAGTGACTCAGCAGTGATGCCTTCCGGGTAAGGCTCGCCTTCACCTAACTGGCCGTAGAGGTTTCCGCAGTAGGCGATCTCCGGAGAACAGCTGCGCAGCGGCACAGCCAAGTCGTGCGCGATTTGCAAAATCACGGTGCGCGCCGGTTCCGAAAGATGCACGTGCTGGTGCGAGTCGAGGTGAGTCGGCGGACGTCCGAGTAGCTTCTCAAAGGCGGCCAACTGCCGCTCGCATTCTGTTCGGACAGCCGCGCCATCAGCCGCGTCGACGACCTGGTAAGCAGCGACCCACTCGCCTTTTTCGTAGCGCCATTCAGCGAGGTCGATGTGCAGCCCGAGACTTAGTCGCTGGTTGTGATGCGCGTAAGCAGCGGCTTCTCCTGCGGCGGCCGCACGGACCATCAAGCTAGTGCTCGTCACGATTCCTTTTTCATGCGCTTCGATGATCCCGCGGTTTACTCCACTCGTTAGGCCAAAGTCGTCGGCGTTCACGATCAGATATCGCTCGGCACTCACGATAGAACCTCGGGCCGACCTCTGTTCGGCAGAGCGACCCCCCCCTCGGTAAGCAGCTTGCTTAGCACGGTAGCGGCTTCGAAGTAGGCGCGAGCAATCTCGATCGCCCGTTCCGATTGCCGTGCGTAGTCACCACGGATTTCGCCGACTGCGCTGACGATTTCGTCTCTCGTCGAAAAGGCAAACAATCCGCAGCCGGTCGGAAGGACGTTACTGAATCCTGTCTCTTGCGTGATCACCGGCCTGCCTGCGGCAAGATAGGTTGCGGCACGATCGCTAAACCAGCCGCTGCGCAGCCGAACATTTTGGTCCTTCGCGACCGTCCACTCTCCGCGCGATGAGCAGATGTAATCACGATACGCGTCCATCTCGCCCGAGAAATCGAGCGCATGCGCGACTCGCCAGCCGTGCGATTCGAGCAACTCCTGATCGGCCTTTTCGTAACTGCTCAGCGCGAGCTCAAACCTCTCGTGAGTCAGCTTCGGCAGGTCGAGAAATTTCATGAACTCCCAGTGCTTGCTCCAGTAGTAAACTTCACCATCCAGCGTCAT
>JALZAD010000117.1 GCA_030948555.1 Verrucomicrobiota bacterium
GACACCGTGCAGTGATTACAAGGCGACGGAAGGCCTGATCTATTTCGCGCGCATGCTAGACAAGATCAGACTGCGCGCAGAAGGCAGGTTACCCGACGCCTACTTCACTGGCGTGGAAGATCCGACGCTTACGGTGCGGGTTGAACGTCTTCGAAATCGCGGCACCCGACGACGCGGTGGCAATCGACATCAGGCCCGAAGTGTGGGGTTGGATCTGAGCCCAGACTATCTTGTGAAATAGGTCTGTACACGCGGTACCATGGCTCATCCGCGTGCTCTGCGCGAAGTTGGCCCTCTTAAGCCCGGCGTGCAGCGGCTGCGGCCTGGCTCAAGAACGGGAATTTGCACCCGGCTCCGCCTGTGGCGCGATATAACTGAATATGTCGCACAATCTCCGCATTCTCTGCCTGCTCACCGCATCTGCTCTCACGAGCTGCGCGACGATGGATGTGTCCCGGTTTGCCAGCGGACGCCCGGAATTCCAGCCGACGAAGTTCTTTACCGGTCGCACCAGTTCATTCGGCGTAATGGAAAACCGCCGCGGTGAGCCGAAGGAAATCGTGAAGACGGAGACGGTGGGTGAATGGGTAGGCGATACGCTCCGGCTGGAACAGGACTTGTCGTTAGGTAGCGGGAAGCCGCAGCACCGATCGTGGTGCATTCGGAAGCTGGATGCTCACCGCTACGAAGCGACGGCGAATGACATCGTCGGCACGGTGCGCGGCGAGGCTTATGGCAACGTGTTTCACTGGAGCTTCACGCTCGCGCTGTCGCCGGGTAACCCTGTCGCAAACGTGCGGATGAGCCAGTGGATGTATCTGCAGCCTGATGGAAGGACGATGGTGAATCATTCGACGATCCAGAAGTTCGGCATCGTCGTCGCGCAGGTGACGGAGCAATTTCGGAAACACGACAACTAACCTGCGGCCTACAATCAGCTTCGGAGAACCGGATTGAAAGGAGCGCCAGATTCAAGCAGGCGACGCTAAAACGGTGTATGAGTGAAGATGTCCGATCCAAGAAACGTTGCCCACGACAAGAAGGTTAAGCAGGAAAAAGCACACGAGCCGGCGAAGGCGCAGGACGCCGAACCGAAGCCACGGCGGAAAGATTCTGACGAAGGTGTAGCCGATGAGAACGGCACCGCACCCGCTGCGCAAGAACCGGGTGAGTTGGAGAAGTCGGTCGCGGTTCTATCGAAGCTGAAAGAGATGGAACACTACTCGCGAGCGAATATCGAGACCCTCGCCGGGCTGATGCTCACGATCGACGATGAGTTGAAGCAGAAGGAATTCGCGGAAGGCATCGGCGACATCTATGCGGCGCAGGATGGCTTCCAGACGAAACTCGGCGCGTTTAACGAGCGGTACGAAGCGAAGTGCGAAAGCTTGAAGCCGGCGGTTTAGATCGCGCCGGAAATGCGCTGCGCCTGACACAGCACCGCGGACGATTCGATTACATCGTCCAATGACGGGGCGCTTAGACTCCGTTAGCTAACAGAAACGCCCGGGTCTTGCGACGCCGGGCGTTTGTTAAGCTAGGTGTGCTGTTACGATGCTTTCGGGACCGACGACATGCTCGTCGATGTCACATCATCGGCGCCGGCGTCCTTGAAGATCTGCTTGGCCCGATCTTCTTCGTCGCTGTCGTGGGCGTGCACGGCAATGAGGTAATTTCCTGTGCGGAGCTTCTCCTCGTAGCGTTTCGCTTCGATTTCCGGAATACCCATTCCGACCAGGCCGCCAATCACGCCGCCGGTCGTGGCGCCGATAGCCGCACCGCTTAGAGCCGCCATGATAGGTCCTGCCGCGATAAAAGGCCCAACGCCGGGAATGGCCAGTGCGCCGATGCCGGCGAGCAGGCCGAGGACACCGCCAGTAACACCGCCGGTCGCGGCACCGGTGGTCGCGCCTTCCGGTGCTTTCGTGGCTTTAACGTGACCGATGTCGTGCTTGCCCTCGGTATCGGGCAGAAGGACTGAAATTTCGGAAGTGGCAAAGCTAGAAGCCTGCAGGCGATCCACAATTTCCTCCGCTTGGGAGTGAGACTTGGCGATGCAAAATACGGATGTTTTAGACATATTTAATTACTGTTTCTTGTTACTGGACTTCGCAGTCCCGGTTGTTTTCGTAGTGGTCGTCTGACCTTTCACCTCTAGCTGATCAACGATCTGCGCCTTGCCAGCGTTTTTCCTGGCAAGCTCGCCGATCCGCGTCTTCTCGGCTGGCGTTTTCACCGGACCGCGCAGCGTAACGACGCCACCCGCGGTGATGATCTTCACGTTCTTAGCAGTCATACTGAGCGAGCCGTCGCCGACGACAGCACGCCGGATGGCTGCGGTGATCTTGATGTCGGCGGGGTCGTTCGATTGATCGCCCGAAGTTTTGGTATCGCCGGAGCGATCGCGCGCGTTGCGACCGGTATTGTCAGCCGCCGCCGGGGTACCGCTCGGGCTTGGGTCCGCTGCGAAGGCGGGAGCGACGAGAGCACAGATGCTCAAGAGGGTAAGAAGAGTTCGTTTCATAGTTGCGCCGCGAAGTGCGGACAAACATGAAACGGAAGTCGCGGTGCAAGTGGCCCCTTATTTGGTCCTAACAGCATTGCGACCGCACTGCTGTTCCGCCGCCATGTCTAGAAACCTGGACGCGTTCGCCAGCGGTTGAGGCAAATCTCGGCCTCGAGATGCGACTGTTGTATACGCGGCATTGATGAACTGGAGATGATCAGCGCGGTCGGGCAGATGATCGGCGCGATCGGTGTCATCATTTCGCTCGTCTACGCCGCGGTCCAAATTCGCAACCAGAAGACGGAGAGCCGGCGCGCCGCATCAATCTGCTAGCGGCGCATTGAGCGACCTGATGAAGGCTATGTGAAAAGCGAGGAGTTTTGCGCGCTCGGGCTGCGGGGGGGGTGAAGTCCTTCGAAAGCCTCGAAGCGACGTCCAAGCTGCGGTTCAACGCGCATCTCAGCCGCTTCCTTCGCAACGCGGACAGTTTCTACCTTTACCTGGTGAAGGCGGAATGGAGGAGCAGCTCGGCGCACGGCGCTGACGCGGCGCGGCGATCGGCGGGAAGTGCGGCGAGGTATTGAGCCACGCTCGAAGCTGCCATGTGGCTGATCTTACCGGCTGCGCTGCGCGGCGGATAAGCCTCACGCTGCGCGTTGTGGCTTTCCACTCAGCGATGCTAGGGCTGCGGCCGCGGACCGCCATCGGGGCGGATAGCTAACGAGCCGATCACGACCGTGCGCCTCGCTGACAGGGCGCGGAGCAGAATGGCGTGCCTAGGTCCCGCGCGGAAAATCAGCGTTCCGTGAAACGGTTTCCCATTCCGAGAACTCTTTGCGCAGCACCTCGAGCTTCTTAGTCGCCAGGTCGTAGGCAGCGTTGCCAAGCAGGAGATGATGAGGCGGCGTGGCTGATTCGACCGCATCGACAATCGACCGCGCGGCGCGCACCGGGTCGCCCGGCTGTTTGCCGGAGTAACCGCGGAGTTGTTGCAGGCGCGGGCCGGCGACGGGCGCGTAGTCGTCGATCGGATGTTTGGTTTCGTTCGCCGAGCGGCCGGCCCAATCGGTGCGAAAACCACTGGGCTCGACGAGCATGACTTTGATGCCGAGCGGTTCCAGTTCTTGCCAGAGTGATTCGGAGAGACCTTCTACCGCGTACTTCGTCGCGTGGTAGTAGCCGGTCACCGGGAAGGAAACGAGCCCGCCGATGGACGAGAAATTGATGATGAATCCACGGCGCCGCTGGCGCATGCCGGGCAGAGCCGCATGGATCATGCGACTCAGGCCCCAGAAGTTAATCTCGAACATCCGGCGCACTTCCTTTTCTTCACTCTCCTCGACCGCGCCGAAGTAGCCGATGCCGGCGTTGTTCACGAGCACGTCGATGGCGCCAAACTTTTCCTCCGCAGCCTTGATCGCTGCATCGACCTGGCGCTGCTCGGTGACGTCGAGCTGCAAGATCAAAGCCGCGTCGTGGGCGGCGAAATCGCGTAAGTCGCTAGGATTGCGCGCCGTGACCACGCAGCGATAACCGCGCTCGAGCAGATGTTTGGCAAGCTCGCGCCCGAATCCGGTGGAGCAGCCAGTGATGAACCAGACGGGTTTTTCAGCTGTGGCTGATTTTGGAGGTATCGTAGCCATTCTTGTGTCGAAGATACGCATTCAGCCACTTGGTTCGACGTGTTCTTGTTCGCCTTTCGGCCCGCGAAGCGTGTGCTTTCGACAGGTCGGCTGCGCTGGGTTTGTGCAAACCGTTCAGGGCGCAGTCGAATCATGGTCGACTTCCGTTCCGGGGGCCACGTCCGATTGCGAGGTGAATGTCGCCGCTCGCGTCGCGCGCTAGCAATGCATTCGTTATATCCCGATCGCCCCGTGATGCTCGACCACATTTCGCTCGTTCCTCTATTTCACACCTGGTGAGCGAGGTCGCCATCGCGTCCGCGCGCATCTGGCTGTCGTGGTTCAACTGCGGAGTGGATGTTACGGTGCGCCGCTTGTGGCCTGCGGCACGACGATCAGCCGCGGCCTGTTGTTTGGAGGAGGGTGTTACCTAGGGTTTCAAGGATATCCAGCAGTAGCTCGTGGTCTGAAGGAGCCAGGCGGGAGTGAGCGCGGCGCAGGACGAAGAGACCGGCGTTAATCGCTTCAGCTAAGTCTCCCGGCAAGTCGGCAGGCGGTTCGGATTGTCTCAGGGTTGCATCATTCCTACCTGACGATTGCGGCGGCACGCTAATAAGAACCTCAGCGATTCTGCCCAGGGCGCGGAGGATTTCGAGATCGCCCTCGCTCCACGCATGCGGCTCTGAGTCAATCGCGCAGAAGGCGCCAATGGGTTGGTTGTCGTTGACGGTGAGCGGGACTCCAGCGTAAGCGATTACATTATAGTCTCTAACTGCAAGGTTACTTTGCAGGACGGCGTGCTGGCGCGCATCCGCCACCACCACTTCCTGCTGCCCTGAGACAACCCATTGACAGAAGGAGTGGCTGAGCGGCGTTTCGCGTTTCGCGGCCAATAATGGCGGCAACCCCACCTGACCTTTGAAGAACTGCCGGTGGCGATCGATCAGCGTGACAGTGGCAGTAGGTGCCTGAAGCAACTTAGCCGCGAGCTGGGTAAGTTCGTCGAACCATTCGGTCGACGAACTGTCCATCACGCCGGGCTTCTGCAGAGCAGCTAGTCGAGCCGGCGCCTGAATTGTTTCCGGCGGAGGTGAAAGGGGCGGCACAGCTTGTCGGCCGCAGTGCCGACGAATGGCATCACAGACCACCAGTGGATCGATCGGCCGCTCAAAGCATTCCTGTGCGCCCGCCGCCAGGAGTGCAGATGTGTCGTGACCACCGCGTTCGGAGAGCATGATGACTGGAGTAACGGCGGTGTGAACGACGGAGCGTAACCGCTTTAAGACATTGAGGCCTCCACCAGCGGGTAGCTGGCTGCTGACAATAAGTGCGTCGGGCTTTTCTCTCAGCGCAACGGTCAAGGTTTGGATCGCATCGGTCGCGGAAACAACATCGCAGTCGTGCGCGCGCAGAGTAGCCGCGAGAGACATCGAAGTCGCCCGGTCGGGTTCGACTAGCAAGATCTTCAAGCGTTGCACGCACCACTAACTTCAATGTAATCGCGGCGGAGGCAAGCTACTCCTCTGGCTTTAAAGGAAGCAATTGCGCGTGGCAGGCGGCTCAACCACATCACAAAATTACCGGCCTACATAGCAATACAGGGATGCCCACTACGCGGATCGTGCGCCCCCTTCGCGGCGTCACACGTGCAGATGATGAGCAATCCCCGCGGTTCGCGAGCGCGGCGCACATATCGTAGACGGCGCGGGGGCATTTCCTAGGATCGGCTCCGCGCTTGTCGTCCTCAAAATTGATCACGGCGTCAGACCCACGGCTTTTCCTGCGCGATAACCTGAGCGTTCAAACTCGAAAGGTTGTCCGCCTCAGTGGTGGTTGACTCTTGATCGCCACATAGTCCGGCCTAACGAGTGCCATCTGGTTACCAGGGTTTTCTAGAAATGCTGACCGACGTACTCCCACATCTGGTGATGCCAGTAAGGCCAATCGTGGCCACCTTTCGGGCCCCAGTCATCCAGATGATGAGGTATGCCGCGGTTCCTTAGCACTTCGGACATCTTGTAGGTGGGACCGGGCACTTCCCACGACCCGCTGCCGGTGGTGAGCCGGATATCGCAGGTCGTGTATTGATGGAGAAACCACGGGTCGTTCTGATTCGCCATGTAGTCGACCGGGTTGTTGAAGTAGAAGTTGTCGTCGTACATCCCGTCCATGGAATCGCGCATGTCGTAGACGCCGGAGAGTGCGTAGCAGCGCTTCACCTTATCGGGATGCTTAAAGAGCGTGTTCGCCGCGTGAAAGGCGCCGAGCGATGCGCCGAGGGTGGCGATTGCAATCCCGGGCGACTGGCACATGGAGTCGATGAAGGGAAAGATCTCGCTCGCGATGTAGGCGTCGTATTGCGCCTGCAGCCAGCTGCGATGGAACGGGTGTGCGCTCTTGTTCTGAAAAGTGTCGTTGTTCACCCCGTTGATGGAGAAGATGCGGATGCGTCCCGCGTCGATGTAAGGCGCTAGGGTGCGGATCATGCCCTGACCTTCCTGCTCCCATTCATCGCCGCCACTGGTGGGGAAGGCGAGGATGGGCGTGCCGTAGCTTCCGTAGGAAACGACGCCCATGTCGCGGTTGAGACGCTGTGAGTACCAACGGTGAT
>JALZAD010000251.1 GCA_030948555.1 Verrucomicrobiota bacterium
TCTTTGTTGATGAGCTCTGTGTAAGGCGTGACCTCGAACGGCTGCTGCGTGAGGCCGACGAGAGCGGCGCGGCCAAGAACGGCGAGCGACTGAACGGCTTGTCGCATGGTCACTGGCAGCCCGACCAGCTCGAGCGCGACATCGACGCCGTTGCCTTCCGTCAGATCTCGAAGCTGCGCGACCGGATCGCCGCTCACCGGGTCAACCGGAATGGCACCGAAGCGCGTTGCGAGCTCGAGCTTGTGCCGATTGATGTCGACCACGTAAACGGCCGCGGCGCCAAGTGCCTTCGCGAGTTGGACCGCGGAAATGCCGAGGCCGCCGAGCCCGAAGATCGCCACCGTCTCGCCCGATTTCAGACGCGCTTTATGCAGGGCGTGAAGCGAGGTGGCGGAAGAACACATCAGGATCGCACCCTGCGCGAACAGGATTTCAGCGGGCAATCTGAAGAGGCTGCGCTCCGGGACGGCGATGAATTCCGCGTAGCCGCCGTCGCGATGTTTGCCGATCATCTCGGCGCAGTTGCAAAACTGCTCGTTGCCTTGCCGGCAGCGTTCGCACTCGCCGCAGGTGACCAGGTAGTGCACGCAGACGCGATCGCCGGGACTGAGGTTTCGCACCTCAGCACCAACTTCCTCGACCAGACCCGCGATCTCGTGGCCGAGCGTCAAAGGCAAAGGAGCGGTAGACGAAACACCGCTGCGGTAGTGCGCGTCCGAGTGGCAAATGCCCGCGCCTTTGATGCGAATAAGCGCTTCGTTCGGACGCGGCTCAGGGATCGGGATCTCCTGCTCCTCCAGCGGCGCTCCGAGCTGCGTAAGTCGGATCGCTTTCACTCAGCCGAGCTTGACGAAGTATTTACCCGGCAGCTGCTTCACCATCCGCTTCAGCTCTAATCGTAAGAGCGTCGCGGAGACGTTCGCGCTCGGCAGGTTCGATCGCGCTGCGATGTCGTCGATCGAGGTTTCGCTCGCCTCAATTGCATCGAACACCCGCCGCTCGTCTTCGCTCAAATCGGGCAGAACACGCGTCGCGGCGTCCGGCGTTGGCTTTGCTTCCGGCAGGAGGATGTCGAGATCATCGAGGATGTCGCTCGCGTCCATCACCAGCTTCGCGCCTTGCTGGATGAGGCGGTTGGAACCTTGGGCGCTCGGCGCGTTGATGTGGCCGGGTACGGCATAGACGAGCCGGCCTTGCTCGAGCGCCTGCGCGGCGGTGATCAATGCGCCGCTGTTCAGGCCGGCTTCGACGACAAGGATGCCATGGCTCCAGCCGCTGATGATGCGATTGCGCATCGGGAAGGTCTGCCGATCCGGCTGAATCTCCATCGAAAACTCGGAGATCACCGCGCCGTTACCGTTGCGGATTTTTTCCGCGAGCGCGGCGTTCTCCGGCGGATACAAATGCAGGAAGCCGGAACCGATCACCGCAATCGTTCGCCCCTTCGCGGCGAGCGCGCCCTGATGTGCGGCGGTGTCGATGCCGCGCGCTAATCCGCTGATTACGGTCAGACCGGCGTAGGCCAGTTGATACGAAAGCTTCTTCGCGGACTCCATGCCGTAATGCGTCGTCCGCCGCGCGCCGATCACACCGATCGCGTGTTGATCGCGCTCGATGATTTCGCCCCAGACGTAAAGCACGATCGGCGGCGAGTGAATCTCCCGCAGCTGCCGCGGATACAGCGGCGACTCCGCGGTAATGACCTGCGCACCGAAGTCGCGGATACGCTGCAGTTCTGCGCTGAGATCAACGATGCTTTCCCAGCTCGTGATCTGCTCGGCAACTTCGGCGCCGATACCTTCTACCGCGCGCAACGCAGAACCACGCGCGGCAAGGATCGCCTCGGGTGTCTCGAAGACCTGAAGCAGCTTGCGCAGCCGCACCGGGCCCATCTTCGGCAGCATGTTGAGAGCGATGCATGCTTCGGTGGAATTCATGTGCAGCAACGCGACCGGGATCATCGCGTCTAACGAGTGCTAGCTGGACTTAGAACGGGATCTCGTCGTCGTCCGGTTCGCTCTGGCTTGGACGCGGGGGCGGTGCACTCGAGCGACCTGGCGGCTTCGAGAAGCTACTGCCGCCGCCCATTCCTTCCTCGGAATCGCCGCCACCACCACCTTGCCGGCTGCCGAGCAATTGCATCGTTTCGCCAACAACGCGCAGCTTGCTCCGCTTCTGGCCGCTCTGCTTGTCATCCCAGCTATCGAGCTGCAAACGACCTTCGATCAGAACGGGACGGCCCTTCTTCAAATACTCACCCGCGATTTCCGCGAGTCGCGCCCAGAGAACAACGTCGACGTAAGTCACTTCTTCGCGCTTCTCGCCGCCTTCGAGGCTGTATTGGCGATTCACCGCGAGCGCGAGATCGCAGACTGCGCTGCCCTTCGGCGTGTAACGAACTTCGGGATCGCGCGTGAGGTTCCCGACGAGAATGACTTTGTTAAAGCTGGCCATTCGCCAGTCCTACTGAAGTTACTTCGCAGCCGCGACTTTTTTCGCGCGCGACGGCTCGGTCTTCGGCCGGAGCTTCTGGTAGTGCTGACGATAGACCTCAGGGTCGAGCTTGAACTTCGAGCGCAGCTTGCTCACGAGCTGCGAGTCAGCATGGAAAATGAAGTTCACGAAGTAGCCCGCGTCGAGCTCGCCCGCCTGATAGGAGAACTGGCGCTTGTCCATCTTTTGCACCTGCTCCACCTCCGCGCCTTCCTTGTTAAACTCGCCTTCAAGTCGATCGACGATGTCCTTCACGGTGTCGTCTTTGCCCTGCGCGTTGAGGACCAGTAATGCTTCGTAGCGGTTCTTCATGATTCCGGAAATTTGTTGAACGTGTTCATCGCGGAAAGGATGCCTTTGTCAATGGCGCACTTCACCGCTTCGGCTGCGCGCGCGACGGCTTTTCCGACCACCGGCATCTCTTCCTCGAAGAAGCGGCCGAGCACGTAATCGACTCCGCCTCCGTCCGGCGCGCCGCCGATTCCGATGCGTAAACGCGGGATCTGATCCGTGCCCAACGTGACGACGATTGAGTCGATGCCGTTGTGTCCGCCCGTGCCGCCGCCGAGCCGGATGCGCAGGCGTCCGAGCGGAAGATCGAGGTCGTCGAATACAACGAGCATCTCTGCCGGTTCGATCTTGTAGAACTGCGCCACGGCGGAGAGCGGACCGCCGCTGCGGTTCATGAAGGTCATTGGTTTGACCAGCAGCGTGTTGTTCGCTTTCGCGAAGTAAGCGCCCCATTTCTGCTCGCGCTGCCATTGCACGCCAGCATCAGCCGCAAGCCGATCAAGCACCATGAACCCGACGTTGTGCCGGGTGTGTTCGTACTCCGATCCCGGGTTGCCGAGACCAGCGACCAAACGGATTGCGGCGTTCTCGCCCGGCAAGACTCGTTAGGCAGCGCAACGCAGGGCTGCGCTTACTTCTTGGCTGCAGCGCCCGCGTCGCCTTCCGCGGCAGGCTTCTTTTCCGTGATAACTTCCGGCGCAGTCGGCGCCGTAGCGGCTGGCGCTTCCTCCACGGTCGGCTCAAGGACGGAGAACGCCGTCAGGTCAGCCGGGACCCGCGTGGTGACACCAGCCGGCAGAGGAATTTCACGGACGTGAATCGAGTCGCCAATGTTCAGCGCCGAAACGTCGACCTGAATGAGATCAGGCAAATCGCGCGGCAGACATTCGATCGAAAGGGTGCGGAGATTCTGTTCGAGCAGACCACCGAAATTCTTCACGCCGTTCGCAGTGCCGAGTGCTTCCAGCGGCACGTCCGCTTCGATCATCTCGTCCATCGAAACCGCGTGAAAATCGACGTGCAGAACATCGCCGCCGAGAGGCGTGTGTTGCACCTCTTGCACCATCGCAAGTCGGTTCGTTTCACCAGCAATTTCTATTTCAACGAGGAAGTTTTCGCCCGAAGCATGGCTGAGCATGGCGTTGATTTCGCGCCTCGACACCTGAAGTGGCTCGGGCTCGTTTTTGCCACCGTAGATGACCGCAGGCACCGCGCCGGTCGCTTTGAGTTTCCGCACTGCAGAACGCCCGACAGCGGTCCGGCGTTGCGCCGTCAGTTTAACTTGTTTGGCCATGGTGAGCTTCTAATCCGTAATGTTAAACAGCGATGAAACCGACTCGTCGTCGTGAATCCTTTTGATGCCTTCGCCGAGCAACTCGGCAACGTCGAGCACAGTGGTTTTAAATCCTCCCACCGGGCGCACAGGCGTGCTGTTGGTCGTAATCAATTCCTCAAGCTGAGAGTTTTGCAACCGCGGAATGGCCATGTCCACGAGCACGGCGTGCGAGACGCCGGCGTAGATTTTCTGCGCACCGCGCTCCTTCAAGATAGTCGCAGCAGACGTGAGCGTGCCTGCGGTTTCGGTAAGGTCATCGACCAGCAGAACGTCCATGCCGTCGACTTCACCGATGACGTAAAGCGCCTTCGTTTCGGTGGGACCCTTCCGCTGCTTCGCCACGATGGCGAGGTTCGCCCCCAGCGCTTGCGAATAAGCCGACGCCATTTTGATTCCACCGACGTCCGGGGACACGACGACGATGTTCCCGCCGGCCAGGATCGTCCGCAGGTATTTGATCAGAACGGGCATCGAGTAGAGGTGATCGACCGGGATATCGAAGAAGCCCTGCACCTGCTGCGCGTGCAGGTCCATGGTGAGGACGCGATTCACGCCCGCGGCGGAGAGAAGGTTCGCCACCAGCTTGGCTGTGATCGGCACGCGCGGCTTGTCTTTGCGGTCCTGCCGGGCATAGCCAAAAAACGGAATCACCGCGGTGATCCTTGCTGCACTCGCGCGCCGGGCTGCGTCGACCATGATGAGTAATTCCATCAGGTGATGGTTGGTCGGCGGACTGGTCGGCTGGATGATGAAGACGTCGCGGCCGCGGATGTTCTCCTCGAAGCGCACATAGGTCTCGCTGTCGGGGAATTGCGTGATCGTCGCCGCCCCGAGCGGCGCACCAATCGAATCGCAAATGCGCCGGGCGAGGTCCGGGTTTGCGGAGCCGCTGAAGATCTTCAGCTCGGGTCGGTAGGCAGACATGGAAAAGGGCCGCTAAGCTGGCGCGCGGCGTTGCGATTCGCAATCGCCGAATTGGCACGCCGCAAGAACGCAGCGGACAGGCAGCTTTCGGTGCAGCCGGAACCGCCCCTTCGACACGAATACGAGGCAACTTCGCAGCCGAACGAGATTCATCTGCCGCTTGGCACGGGAAATTTCATTGACGCTGCGACTCAATTGTGAGGAATATCGAATCAAGACACTGTCCTGTTTTTACCAGCCTAACGATTGAATATATTTATTGTCGGTAAATTGCTTCTCGCCCTCGGCGTGCTCGCAATCGCGGCAGCTTCGAGCTCCGCAGCCATCGTTTGGGATTTGAACCCGAACAACCTCGATCAGAACGCCGGGACACCGACCGTTTCTTTCAACAGCTCCGGCTACACGATCACCGCCACCGGCTACGACCATGCAACCTCCGGCGCGGATCCGTTCCATCTCCTATACTTCAAGAGCGAGCCACAGGTCGCCGGCGCAAATGAGCGCGGACTCGGCC